>NZ_JBALQK010000068.1:0-426 GCF_036965845.1 Bacillus sp. JJ1127
GAACAGAGAATTTTCTGACAACAAAATAACGCTAGCATCACTCAATGGAATAGTAAAGAGACAAAAATCAATGAAATTTGAATGTAGGAGCATAGAAAACAAACATGAAAACTGAAATTAATAACAATAGGATAGATATATTAGATTATCTAAGAGGATTTGCTTTGATAGGGATTTTGCTAGTGAATGTTCCCTTTTTTCTTTTAAAAGTAGATTCTCCATCGCCAAACTCTGTTGATGCATCATATCAACGTTTTTTATATTTATTTGTAGAAGGAAGATTTTTTACAATGTTCCCTTTTTATTTGGTATAGGATTTTATATCTTTATCACACGTGCAAAAGCAAAAAATGATAATGCATATCGCCTATTTATAAGAAGACCGGTTGTATTATTCGCAATGGGCTGTATTCATTTATCCAATTT
>NZ_JBALQK010000068.1:536-4352 GCF_036965845.1 Bacillus sp. JJ1127
GATTATTTTTGATACAGTATTTTGTTACAGCTCGTTCAACGGTTAGGATATTTCAGATTCTCAAATACAAGAGGAAGAAACAGTACATTCACATAGCTAAGAAGTAGTTAAGTCCCATTTAAACCTTCTTTCCCATAATAAAATTATAAGCGTACAAGAAGGTTGGTATTTTTAGATGAGTACAATAATCAAAACTATTCATGTAATGAAGGTATATGGCAATCAGTTAAACACCTTACTATAAAGGAGGGCTTTGAAAATGTCTTTTTCTCAATTCAATATTGATATTTTTCGAGCAATTAATGATTTAGGTAAACAATATTCATTCCTAAACTCAGCCATGGTATTTTTGGCAGAATATATGGTATATATTTTTGGTTTAATTATTATAGCTTATTGGTTTACCGGGTTCAGAAAAAGTAGGATGATGGTTATTCAAGCGATGGTTGCTTTTGTGATTGCTGAGGTGATTGGAAAAATAGCAGGGAAATTTCATTTGAATTATCAGCCGTTTGCAGTATTGCCTGATGTTAATAAACTTGTCGACCATGCTGTAGATAATTCATTTCCTAGTGACCATACGATTCTCTTTTTTTCGATTTGTTTTTCGTTTTGGCTTGTTCGTAAAAAGACTGGATGGTTATGGCTTATACTTGCATTTTGTGTAGCGATCTCTCGTATTTGGGTAGGGGTTCATTATCCTTTTGATGTTGCAATAGGGGCTTTAATAGGATGTGTTTCAGCGTTATTTTCGTATTGGTTAGTACAGAAATTTTCTTTTATCAAGCAATTGCTTACTCTATATGAAAGAGTAGAGAAACATGTTTTACCATCCAAAAACAAATCAAAGGGATTTTGAGTATACAAGTATAAAAGTTAGCGTGAAAGATACAGATGCTGACGACCTATATATGGAATGTATTCATGTTGCAGCTATTGCTGAACAAATTAAAGAGCAACAACGAATGAAGAAGGCTTCTTAATTTTGTGTGTTTGTGGATGTGATAAGCGCCCAGGTTTTAGGCAGTGTTGCGGTTCTCTTTCGTTGCAAAGTAAACGTCAAGTAACTCCAAAATATACAATAAAAGTTGATTTTGGAGTTATTTTTTGTTTGCTTAACTTTTTTTCGGCACTCTACAGCTAGATGGTATTACTGACACGTACAAGTTATCAACAATCTTTATGTTGAAAGAATCTTAGCGTATACTAAGACAGTTTCTAAAAGTGAAATCTCATCTTTGCTACTGTAAAAAAACAACTAGCCCCACACAAGAGGTGCTAGTTGACGTAAAATTTGTTATTGGAAGTGCATGTGTTGAATTATCCCCATCCAGCTTTCTTTCCTGAACGGAATTGTTCTTGTATAGCTACACGCATGCTTTCAGATAGTTCCTGAACCTGTAAAACTTGCTCAACCTTTTCAGGATTAAATCGGTCATGAAATTTAACATCATTAACTAAGGCAACTGAAACTTTTTGTGGATGAGGTTCAAGCAGGATCAATGGGTCATTTTTAGATACCATTCCCTCTTTGAGAACTCTGAAAAGAAAACCTGTATAGCCTGTTTCCCGCACTGTTACAATTAATTTAGGCATTTCGTATTTTGCTGCAAGTTTATAACATGGATTACGGGGTTCAGATACTTGGATGATGGCTTCTCCAAACGAGAAAATATCGCCGATATTAGCCTTTTCTTCTGTTAGTCCCGCAACAGTGAGATTTTCGCCGAAAAGAGCGACATCTACCAGGTTTTTGAACATAGGTCTCCAATAATCATAGTAGTCATGCGGATATAAGCACAATGCCTTATTCTCTCCACCATGATACTCATATGCTTGTTCATCACAAACTAACCCAACCTTGTTTAGAAAGACAGAGCCCTCTATCCGTTGCTTCTTAATGGCTGATTGATATACTTTTTTACCGTAAGTATAGGTATCAATCTTGCCTGCGTTTAACGATGTTACTGTATATTGTTCGTTGCTCACCTTCACAACCCCCTGTTTTCTTAAATTATATCATGTAAGAAACAGTTAAAAGCCTTGTATAGTTTATACAAGATGAGTTAACATAACACAACATTATCGGAATTTGTTTAAAAAATATACACTCAATAATATGGTATAATGTGGATATTAAATCTTTTTGAAAGAGGGATCATAATGATAAAGAGAGGACTCATTTCAGGAATACTTCTATTACTTATCGTATCTGTAGAATCTTATTTTAGTCGGGATTGGAGTCACATTTATTATGTATGTGGAACTTTTGGGTTAATTAGCATTGGGTTAGCTTTAGCTTACTTCATTGATAGCTTAATTTTAGGTAATAAAGGAACCCTATTTTCAAAAAAGGAAAAGCGTAAAATTGGCCGTATCGACCAATCAAAAGGTTTTTTAATAATGGCTATTCCAAATCTTATAGCAGCACTAGTTTACATCGTCATTTAATGTATAGCGTATACCAAACTAGTTAACATAATATAAAAAATTAAATAGCGGGAAAATATTTCAAAATCAAGTAATGTTGGATGTCAATCAAATGCATGAATTCCAAAGGAGTTCCTTGTGAGATAGGGTGATAAATCGATATGAGCTACCTTATTGCTTTGGTACTTGCTGTTTTATTAGCTTTTTCATATAAAATTGTTGATATTACAGTTGGTGTTATTATTGGAAGAACGTTGTACCGAAAGATAGAAAATGAAATTATTTATATATGGGGAACACTGCTGACAGTAATTATTTATTTTTATGAAGATAATTATGTATTCCGTTTACCAATTCACTACGAACCAATTGTTCTATTAATCTTGATTGCCGCAATAACGAATATTTTCATTTCACGATACTCAGGGTATAAGCCGAGCGGGAAAAAGAACATCTTAAACTTTGTAATTATGTATCCTATTTTTGAAGAAGTAATTTTCAGAGGGATGATTATACCAATGCTTAATAATTCATTCCCAATATACCCTCTTTATGAAATATTTTACATACCAGTTACGGTACAGATCCTAATATCTTCCTTTCTATTCGCTGTAGCTCATTTACAATATTACAGCTTTAATCAGACTAGCATAAAATTTATGCTGTTCGCATTTTTCGGGGGAATCATATTTGGTATGATTACGGATTACTCACTGTCAATTGTTTTTTCAATATTTTTGCATGTGGAGTTTAATTTACTTTCAGTATATTACTCAAAAAAGAGTACAGCAAATTAATAAATAAGTTATAAATATAAGTTACCAATAAAGAAAGGGAAAAGCATAATGATACAGAGCATATATGAAACTCATTTACATGTAAGAGATTTAGAAAAGGCGATAGATTTCTATCAAAATAAGTTAGGGTTAGCATTAGCAAGGAAACTACCCAAAAGAAAAGTGGCTTTCTTTTGGGTAGGAGAAAGTAAAAAGCAAATGCTTGGACTATGGGAAGTACATAATATTGAAGATTTTGAGATGAAACACTTTGCTTTTGGTGTAGACTTAGAATTTCTAAAGACTTCTAAATTGTGGTTAGAGAGTCGTGGAATAGAAGTGGTAGGAAGCCAGGGAAAAGGAAATCAAGAGCCAATTGTCCAAAGATGGATGCCTGCTGCAAGTGTATACTTTCTGGATTGTGATGGAAATAAATTAGAGTTTATTTCTATGTTACATGATAATCCAGATGAATTAGAATATGCATCCTATTTAAGTGAATGGGATGCGGAACACCAAGAAAAATGAATGAAGTTGTATCTATAAAACGAAAAAAACGTTATTCTTTTTGTAAAATATATAGAAAGGATTACGTTTTTTTACACTTGGG
>NZ_JBALQK010000068.1:4389-5326 GCF_036965845.1 Bacillus sp. JJ1127
AAAGTAAACTTTTGAATAGAAGTTTACTTTCATTTATTATTAGAACAATCAGCCCAACATATCATCAAACATTTTGAAATGTCACCTTTTCATGACATCTAAATATCACCAATAAGGAGGCACTCATGAAAACTATTTTAATAATTATTCGTGGAAACTCAGGCTCAGGAAAAAGCACGGTAGCACGACAACTACAGCTACTCTTAGAAGACACTCTATTGGTTCCACAAGATGTAGTTCGTAGAGATATGCTTCGTGTAAAAGATAATGTCGGGAACTTGTCTGTTGAACTTATCAAACAAATCGCACTGTACGGTATCGGTAAAATGAACTATGTAATTGTAGAAGGCATTCTAAGTACTCGTAAGTACAAAACTATGCTTACAGAACTAATTGATACATTTGAAGAAAGTCACGTCTATTACTATGACATTTCTCTCAAAGAAACAATAGCTCGACATAAAACCAAATCCAACAGAGATGATTTTGGCGAAGCTGAACTAACAGCTTGGTACACTAGTAAAGATTTTCTAGACTCACCAAACGAGAAAATTATTTCCGAAACTATGTCAGTAGACGAAACTGTCAAAATGATTATCTCTGATATTAGGACTGTTCCTAAAGCATCTGAAGGACATTTTCACTAATGAAACTCTATAACTAGACCAATTACGAAAACATCTTCTTACATAAAACAAAAAAGTCCTAAATTAATAGGACTTTTTTTTACTTTTGTTCTTGTTTTAAAATATTAATTATTTAATCATAACCACCCTTCCAAAGGGTGGTTTGCACAAAGGCTATAACCTATACTACCGGCCAGCGTTTAAAGGCGCTGGCTTTCATCTTCATTCAAGCCTCTATTGTCTTTGCCACTTTTGCCACCCCTGAAGTGCTCTCAATATTATGGTTGTACCTTTTTTTGAATATTAGTAAT
>NZ_JBALQK010000068.1:5459-13017 GCF_036965845.1 Bacillus sp. JJ1127
AAGTATACTTAACGTAATAATATTTTGAATATTCACAATAGTTATCATTCTAACACTTTCATATGAATAAAGGGGGGAATCATTTAATGAGTTATAATTTAGACGAAAATCTGAAAAGAAGTGCAAGTAATTTCCCAGATAGTATCGCTTATATCTATAGAGATAAAAGTGTTACTTATAAAGAACTAAACCAGCAGGTAGATCGATTGGCTGCTGGTTTGTCTGCCCGAGGAATCGGGAAGGGAGATGGAGTGGCTCTTTTATTAGGAAATAGCCCTGAATTTCTTATTACGTACTACGGCATTTTACGACTAGGTGCATTTGTTGTTCCGATGAATCCTTTGTATACCAAAGAGGAAATCAACTACATTTTAGACGATAGTCAAGCTAAAGCAGTTATTGCGCACGTATCCGTGGAACCGAGGTTGTCAGAAATAAAGGAACAATTGGAAAATCTAAAGCTAGTCATTTATACAGATGCCGAGGATCAGGAATCGGCATGGGAGCATTTGATGGAAACAAGTAATAATGTCTGTTCAAGCACTTTCATTGATCAGGAAGACCTTGCAGTCATTCTATACACATCAGGAACAACAGGGAAACCAAAGGGTGCGATGTTATCGCATCGGAATTTGGCTTCGAATGCAGACTCCATTTCAGAATTAATTGAACTCCATGATAAAGATTGTGTAGTAGCTGTTCTACCAATGTTTCATGTTTTCTGTATGACTATAAGTTTGAATGGGCCAATTGCTTGCGGGGCAACTGTCCTGATCCTACCTAAATTCAGCCCTCTTGATGTGGTCCGTACCATTCGAGAAAAAAAGGCAACAGTGTTTGCTGGAGTTCCTACGATGTACAATTTTATCTTTCAATCGCCTGAATCTACTGCGGAAGATTTCTCATCCATTCGCGTGTGTATCTCAGGAGGTGCTTCGATTCCGGTCGAGCTGCTACAAAAATTTGAAAATAAGTACAACGTTTTTATTTTGGAAGGGTATGGACTTTCGGAAACTTCGCCTCTCGTTGCGATTAACCCTTTAAAGGGAACTCGTAAGCCAGGCTCTATCGGTTTAGATATACCAGGCGTCAAGAGCAAAGTTGTCAATGAGGATGGAATAGAAGTGCCGAGAGGAGAAGTCGGAGAATTAGTAGTTCAAGGGCCAAATGTAATGAATGGATACTTAGGAATGCCAGAAGCTACATTAGCAGCCTTTATAGATGGATGGTTTTACACTGGTGATTTAGCAACGATGGATGAAGAAGGATACATCTACATCGTTGATCGAAAGAAGGACATGATTCTTGTTGGTGGATACAATGTATATCCTCGTGAAGTGGAGGAAGTTCTGTATCAACATCCTGCTGTTGTAGAGGCAGCCGTAATCGGAGTTTCTGATGGAGAATACGGAGAAAACGTAAAAGCTTATGTCGTAGTCAATGATGAGCAGATCACCATGAATGACATTATCCGATTTTGTCAGGATAAGCTGGTGAAGTACAAGCTTCCTAGACATGTGGAATTTTCTGAAGAGTTACCTAAGAACTCAACAGGGAAAATTTTGCGCAGAGAGTTAAGACAATTGATTGAAGTTAAGTGAGAAATTAACTAACCATATTATTGAAGGAGGCTTATTTATGTCGTCCATTTTAAAGGAAAAAGTTCAAGGACCAGTAGCGTGGAAAGGTATTGATCTAGCTAAAGATGATTCATGGGTTTATTATTTGTCCGAGAAAATGATCGCATCACTTGAAAGCGCTTTAATTCATGTTAAACAAAAGGGTTTAAAAGCACCTAATTTTAACAAGGAGGACTTCCTGATTCCGGATCTCTCTAACGAAATTGCGTACTTTGTGGAAGAACTAGAGAATGGGAGGGGGTTCCTATTAATTCGTGGATTACCAATGGAAAGGTATACAGATGAAGAAGCGAGCATCATTTATTGGGGGCTCGGACTTCACATGGGTATTCCGGTATCGCAAAACGCAAATGGTGACCTTTTAGGGCACGTCATTGATCAAGGTCTTAGCTTAGAAAATTCAAATGTACGCGGTTACCAAACGAAATTGCATCTTCCTTTTCACGCAGATGGATCTGATGTCGTCGGATTATTAAGCCTTCGAAAAGGGAAAACTGGGGGATTCAGTAGTATCATAAGTTCAATGGCTGTTTATAATGAAATTTTGGAGAAATACCCAGAGTATCTTGGAATTCTCTGTCGTCCATTCAACTTTGATCGCCGGGGTGAGGAGGCGCCAGGTGAATCGCCAGTATTTACATCACCAATTTTTAGTTACTATGATGGTAAATTGAGCTGCAGATATGTCCGTACATTTATAGAATCAGCACAAGCGAAAACAGGTATCCATTTGTCAAAAGTTGAAATTGAAGCGTTAGACATACTAGATTCCATCCTTCATGATGAAAATATGCATTATAATATGATGTTAGAAGAAGGCGATATGCAATTCGTCAATAATTATACAGTTCTTCATTCACGCACTCAATACGAAGACTATGAAGAACCAGAACGCAAACGCCATTTATTAAGATTGTGGCTCACGATGCCAAATGGCCGAGAAATTGCACACGATTTCGCGATGTTTATTGATGAGAAAACAGGTAAAGCGGGTCGTGGTGGTATTCCCGTCCGTGGAAAAACATCTGGTGGTATTATAGAAAACTTGAAGTAATTGGGCTTAAATCCGAAAGACTTACCTTTATAAATCGTTTCATAAGAACATCAATTGATTCATGTGATAGGGAGCACCTTTTCAGATGTGAGGAAAAGGTTTTCCCTTGATGGTAAAAATAAGGGGGATTTATACGTTGAGCACTCCAAAATATTCTTGGATTATATTATTATTTCTAGTTGCTTCAGGTATGATCAACCAAGTTGATAAAATTGTTATTGGTTTGGTTTCCGTTTCCCTAATGAAAGAGTTACATTTAAGCCCTTCACAATGGGGATTGGTGGGAAGTTCCTTCTTTTGGTTCTTTACCTTTTCCTCTATCATTCTTGGTGGTATGGCCGATTCCAAAAACACGAAAAAAATGTTAACTTGGATGTCACTTACATGGTTGATTGTTCAATTTCTCACACCTTTTATTTCTAGCCTGTCTTTGCTAGTGTTTACAAGAATGCTCTTGGGAGCAGGCGAAGGTCCAGCCCCTGCCTTATCAACGGCAATAATGGGGAAATGGTTCCCAAAACATAGACATGGTATAGGCTTTGGCGCTGTTTTGTTAGGGACAACAGGAGGATCAGCAATTGCTTCACCACTATTAATCTCCTTAATCGATCAATATGGATGGAGATCTGCTTTTATAGCCATGGGAATTGTTGGACTGATTGTGTTAGTTTTATGGATTATTTTCGGTAAAGAAAGTCCACAAGAAATCGGATTACCTTCATTTCATCAAGAGGAGGAGCATGCATCAACCCTCTCTAAGGTTTCTTGGCGTCAGTTCCTTCCATATCTTTTGTCTAAAAATTTTATTTTTACCGTTTTGTGTGGCGGCTGTGCCTATTGGTTATTGTCCGTTCAAGCGATATGGTTTCCAGCATACTTTACGAAAGTTCAACATTTTAATGGTCAAACATTAAAACTAGCCGTGTCGTTACCTTTTCTTTTCGCTGCTGTTAGCCAAATTGGATTTTCTATGCTATCAGATCGGATTTATCGAAAAACTGGGGATATTCGTAAAGCACGAATAAATCTTGCCGGTTCCATGATGGTGCTATCTGCTCTTTGTGTATATCTAGCAAATGCCGTGAATTCAACTGCCATATCTATCTTGTTCTTCACCCTTTCTCCAGGTTTTGCATACGTCATTCTTTCACTCGCACCCGCAATATTGATGGACTTTTTTTCTCCCAAAAACATCGGAAAAGCACAAGGAACGTTCATTGCTCTTTCAAGTTCAACAAGTATTATTGCCCCGCTCGTATTCGGATATTTCATCCAATATGCAGCGACTGAGGCAATGGGATATCGTTATGGGTTTCAAGTAACTTCTTTAGGTATGCTCGTTTTCGGATTATTATTTTGGATCGTTGTTCGCCCCGCAAAGCAAAGTAACACAGCGATAAAAGCAGAGGAACAAGTGAGTATTTAAAAGATATACAGCAAGTAAGGGTACAGTAATAACTTTTAAAAAAAATCTTCTTAGTTAGTGAATATACCAAATTGAGGTAGGGTGATTATAGCCATGTTAATTGATTATTTGGTCAATGTATCTATTACTTAGTTTTTTGAAAGGGCTAGTTTGTGAGACTGAATGCCAGTATATATTAATACAACTTAATTATAAATTAAAAATAACAATTTTATTTCATTTATAATTATAAGTATACTAAAGGAAAGAAAATTCTAAATATTCAGTCATATAAAGTGAAAAAATAACTAAATGAATAAAGGAGGAATATTTATGTCAGTCATTATAAATGAAAAAATTCAAGGGCGTTCAGCATGGAAAGGCATTGAACTAGCTAAAGATGATTCATGGATTTATTATTTGTCCGATAAAACGATTGTTGCACTTGATAAGGCATTATTACATGTTCAGCAAAAGGGATTAAAAGCACCAGATTTTAAAAAGGAGGATTTCCTGATTCCTGATCTCGCTGACGAAATCAAATACTTTGTCGACGAAATGGAGAATGGGAGAGGGTTTCTATTGCTTCGCGGATTGCCGATGGAACGGTATACTGACGAAGAAGCAAGCATCATTTACTGGGGTCTCGGACTTCACTTGGGACTGCCGATCATCCAAAGTAAAAATGGGGACCTCTTAGGGCATATCAAAAACATAGGTAAAGACTTTAATGACAATACAAAAGTAAGAGGTTACCAAACAAATGTGCATCTTGACTATCACACAGATCTTGCTGATGTGGTCGGATTACTATGTCTTCGCAAAGCGAAATCTGGTGGTTTAAGCAGTATCGCTAGCGCAATGTCTATCTATAATGAAATTCTGGAGAAGCACCCAGAGTACCTTGAAATTCTTTATCGTCCATTCGCCCATGATCTTCGTGGGGAAGAAGCACTAGGTCAATCTCCGGTAGTTCAATCACCAATCTTTAGCTATTACGATGGTAAATTGAGCTGCAGATATATGCGCCAATATGTCGAATCAGCACAAACGAAAACAGGTATCTCTTTGTCGAAAGAGGAAATCGAAGCATTTGATTTTATAGATTCCCTTACTCATGATAAAAACTTTCATATTGATATGATGATGGAACCAGGTGATATGCAATTCGTTAATAACTATGCTGTTTTTCATTCACGTACATTATTTGAAGATTATGAAGAAGATGACCGCAAACGTCATTTATTAAGATTGTGGCTCATGATGCCAAATGGCCGAAAAATTGCCCCAGATTTCGAGTTTTATATCGGAGGAGCACCTGTAAATAGATAAACAGCTAGTGGTAAGTAAAATCATCATTCTTTCTTAAATTAAGCGGTATGGTGATTTTGTTCATCGAAATAAGGTGAATAAAATCACCATTTTATGTTTTTAATGATGAAGTTAATTGAGGGTTTCAGGACTGGAATAAAGGTTTAAGAAATAGCCGAGTTAATTTTAAAATAATAAATGGAAGTGAGGATGATGTTTCTTGGCAAATTTAGATCCGCAAGCAGAAAAATATTTACAAGCATATAATCAGATGCCGCCAATTCACGAGATGGATCCAAAGGCAGTAAGAGATATGCTTTCCAATGCACCGCGCCCTACTGTAAAATTAGATCCAGTTTCAAAGGTAGAGAACTTGATGATACCGGTAAGTAAAGACGAAGAAATCAAATGTAGGGTATACATACCGGAGGGGCAAGGTCCATTCCCGATATTCATTTACTACCATGGTGGAGGATGGGTTCTGGGAGACATTGAAGTGATGGATGCAAGTTGCCGAATGCTAGCAAATAGAACGGCTAGTATTGTTGTATCTGTAAACTATCGTCTTGCTCCAGAGTATAAGTTCCCGACTCCAGTCGAAGACGCATATACGGCATTGAAATGGGTTTATGAAAAAGGGACCTCCTTTAACGGAGATGTTACTAGATTGGCAGTCGGAGGGGATAGCTCAGGCGGAAATCTAGCGACAGTAGTTACTATGATGGCAAGAGACAGAAAAGGTCCCAACATCACTGCACAGGTCTTAATCTACCCTGCGACAAACCTTGAGTTTAGTACGGAATCCCATCAAACATTTGCAAAAGGATTTGGTCTGGATCGCGAACAGCTGATTTGGTTCCGTGATCATTATGTAAGGAATGATGAGGACAGGTATAATGAATACGCTTCTCCTTTGGTTGCTGAAGATTTAAGTGGTCTCCCGCCAGCGATCGTGATCACAGCAGAAAATGATGTGCTTCGGGATGAAGGAATGGCTTATGCCGAACGACTGAAAAAATTTGGTGTGCAAGTTGAATATGTATGTGAACTCGGTATGATCCACGGCTTTTTTGCACATATGGCTATTTTCTCTAAGAACATTGAATCAACTGTTTCTAAAATTGACAATTTCCTGAATGCTGCTAAATATACAATAGGGATAGATTAGGATTAAAAAGTTATAAAAAAACGAGCCTCAGCTTTTAGTAAGGCTCGTTTTTTTATACATTATTATTGGTAATCTACGATACAGTTACAATATCAACCCTAGCTTTTTAGTAAAAAACGGTATCTCCAATTCCGCCGGTTACCGAAATGACATCGCCAGTAATTGATGCCGCCAAAGGTGAAGCTAGGAAGGTAATGACATTAGCAATTTCTTCTACTGTAATCAAGCGGCCGAGTGCATTGAGTCCTGCCATCTGACGCACAGCCTCTTCATTAGTGACCCGGTTTCTAAACATTTCCGTATCGACAATCCCTGGATAAACAGCATTGACGTTAATTCCGTGTTTTCCTAATTCCAATGATGCGGATTTTGTTAAATGGACAACAGATGCATTACGTGGACCGGAACTAAAATAATTGCCGCCAATTCTAGCAGCCAGGCCACTTATATTTATAATACGTCCCCAATTATTTTCTATCATATAAGGAGCTACAGCTCGCATACAACGAAAATAGCCCATATACTTTTCTTCAAAATCTTTCAAAATAAGTTCATCTTTAATACTATTAAAATCCTCTGGCTCAAAGCCGCCAACACGGGCTCCACTGTTGATTAAAATATCAATGCTTCCCATTGCTGCTGCTGATTTTTCAACTAAATTTAGGATAGAGTCAGGATCAGTGGTATCTGCCACAATTGGATAGATATTTCTTTTTGTTTCTTGAGCTAATTCTTCTGCAGCGATTTTTAGTGAGGATTCGTTTCTTGAACAAATTGTACAATCTACACCTTCCAGAGCCAATTGGCGAGCGGTAGCTTTACCAATCCCCCGGCTTCCTCCAACAATAAGTGCTTTTTTTCCAGATAACTTTAAGTCCATAGTTCAACCTCCTATTTTAATTTAACCGTAAAAGACTAAATTCGAAAGTTAGTTTTCGGAATATTGGATCATTTCTATTTTTGATTCTACAGATAAATTA
>NZ_JBALQK010000068.1:13025-30360 GCF_036965845.1 Bacillus sp. JJ1127
AAATAAAATTAAAAATTTTAATTTGTAATTAAGTACTACTAATATAAAATAGAAAAAACTATTTTGTAAATAAAATAGAACTGATACTTTAGTAAGTTGGCAATGGGCTGGTTGATCGTGAATGGAGCCATATGAAGATTCCATGCTACTCTAGTCAGAGAATGGTGTTTTGTGACTTCAATAATATATAGTAATTGTTCAATGTTCATTACCAAACACCCTTTTTGAATATTAGTAATAATTACTTTCACATTAAAATCTTTAATTTTATTTAACTGAAAATTATGAATATAATGAAATTAATAACAATTAACACGTTCACAATAGTTGTTATTAAAAGCGCTTACATATAAATGGAAGGGAGGACCGCATTTAATAAGTGATAATTTGTCTGACAAAGGATTCGGGAGGAGAGAGGGAGTCGATCTTTTATTAGGAAACAAGCTATCATGTTTATAAAAGCACTCTCATTTCCAGAAAGACTTGCAGTAATTCTATACAGATCAGAAACAACCGATAAAGCAAAGGTTGCAATATTATCTCATCAAAACTAGGCCATAGATGACCGATTCTATTAGGATAAGCTGGTGAAGTACAAGCTTCCTAGATAAGTGGAATTTTTAAAGGAGTTATCCAAGAAAACAACAGAGAAAATTTAAAAGTTGCATGAGAAAACGAAGGAGGCGTATCTATGTCGTCCATTTTAAAGAAAAAAGTTCAAGGACCGGTAGCGTGGAAAGGTATTGATCTAGCTAAAGATGATTCATGGGTTTATTATTTGTCCGAAAAAACGCTCGAATCTCTTGAAAGCGCTTTACTTCATGTTAAACAAAAGGGTTTAAAAGCACCTAATTTTAACAAGGAGGACTTCCCGATTTCTGATCTCTCTGACGAAATCGCTTACTTTGTTGACGAACTGGAGAATGGGAGGGGGTTCCTATTAATTCGTGGATTACCACTGGAAAAGTATACGGATGAAGAAGCGAGCATCATTTATTGGGGTCTCGGAGTTCACTTAGGCATCCCAGTAACGCAAAACGCAAAAGGTGATCTCTTAGGACATGTCATTGATCAAGGGCTCAATATAAATGATTCAAGTGTACGAGGTTACCAAACAAATGCACACCTTCCCTTTCACCCAGATGGATCTGACGTAGTCGGATTATTAAGTCTTCGAAAAGCTAAATCTGGGGGGTTCAGTAGTATCGTAAGTTCGATGGCTGTTTATAATGAAATTCTTGAGAAGTACCCAGAGTATCTTGGAATTCTCTATCATCCATACTTCTTGGATCGTCGTGGTGAGGAAGCACCAGGAGAATCTCCGGTATATTCATCACCAGTCTTTAGTTATTATGATGGTAAATTGAGCTGCAGATATAATCGCGGATATGTCGAATCAGCACAAGCGAAAACAGGTATCCATTTGTCAAAAGTTGAAATTGAAGCATATGACTTAATGGATTCCCTCCTTCATGATGAAAACATGCATATTGATATGATGTTGGAACCAGGTGATATGCAATTCGTCAATAATTATACCGTTCTTCACTCACGTACTCAATACGAAGACTATGAAGAACCGGAACGCAAACGTCATTTACTAAGATTGTGGCTTACGATGCCAAATGGCCGAGAAATTGCCCCTGATTTTGCGATGTTTATTGATGAGAAAACAGGGAAAGCGGGTCGCGGCGGTATTCCCGTTCGTGAAAAAACAGCTGGTGGTATTGTAGAAAACATAAGGTAATGGATTTAATAAATATCAGGAGTTTAGTCGTGAGCTTAAGCCCGAAAGACTTACCTTTATAAAACGTTTTATAAGAACACCAATTGATTCATGTGATGGGGAGTACCTTTCAGAATTCAAACAAAGGTTTTCCCTAAATAGAAAAAAGTAAGGGGAGATTTTTATATTGAGCACCCCAAAATATTCTTGGATTATATTATTATTTTTAGTTGCTTCCGGTATGATCAACCAAGTTGATAAAATTATCATTGGTTTGGCTTCCGTTTCCGTAATGAAGGAGTTACATTTAAGTCCTTCACAATGGGGATTGGTGGGAAGTTCCTTCTTTTGGTTCTTTACCTTTTCTTCTATCATTCTTGGTGGCATGGCTGATTCCAAAAACACGAAAAAAATGTTAACTTGGATGTCGCTGGTATGGTTGACTGTTCAATTTATTACACCTTTTGTTTCCAGTCTGTCTTTGCTACTGCTTACAAGGATACTCTTGGGAGCAGGCGAAGGCGCAGCCCCTGCTCTATCAACGGCTATAGTGGGAAAATGGTTCCCAAAATATAGACATGGTATAGGCTTTGGCGCTGTTCTCTGTGGAGCAACAATTGGGCCTGCAATTGCTTCACCATTATTAATCTCCTTGATCAATCAATATGGATGGAGAGCTGCTTTTATAGCCATGGGAATTGTTGGACTGATTGTGTTAGTTTTATGGGTCATTTTCGGTAAAGAAAGTCCACAAGAAATCGGGTTGCCTTCTTTTCATCAAGAGGAGGAGCATTCATCAACCCTCTCTAAAGTTTCATGGCGTCAGTTTCTTCCACATCTTTTGTCTAAGAATTTTGTTTTTATTGTTTTGTGTGGAGGTTGTGCCTATTGGTTATTGTCCGTTCAAGCGATATGGTTTCCGGCATACTTTACCAAAGTTCAACATTTTAATAATCAAACATTAAAACTAGCTGTGTCTTTACCTTTTCTTTTCGCTGCGATTAGTCAAATTGGATTTTCCATGCTATCAGACAGGATTTATCGTAAAACTGGGGATATTCGTAAAGCACGGATAAACATTGCCGGTTTCATGATGGTGCTATCTGCTCTTTGTGTATATATGGCAAGTACTGTAAATTCAACTGCTATATCCATTCTATTCTTCACCCTTGCTCCAGGCTTCGCGTATGTTATTCTTTCACTCGCACCCGCAATATTAATGGATTTTTTTTCTCCCCAAAACATCGGAAAAGCACAAGGGACCTACGTTGCTCTTGCAAGCTCAACAAGTATTATTGCTCCGCTCGTATTCGGTTATTTTATCCAATATGCAGCGACTGAGGCAATGGGATATCGTTATGGATTTCAAGTAACTTCTTTAGGTATGTTCGTTATCGGATTATTGTTTTTGATTGTTGTACGTCCCGCGAAGCAAAGTCACATAACGATAAAAGCAGAGGAGCAAGTGAGTATTTAGAAATCATTGATGGATAGATCGAGGAGGGAAAGAAATAAGTAAATATGAAAAGGAGGTTGCATAAATGGATCGTTGTGTACATTGTCATGAAGAATTAGCCATTATGGAGCGAAATCGCAGTGAGTGCTGGAATTGTCAAGAGAAGATGTCTGAGACTTACTCTGATGATCATATTGACATAGAGGATGAAGTAAAATAGTTTGTGTATAACAGAATTTGGTGCTTCGCACGTAGCAAAAAAGCAGCGGATTCTCTGTTTAAACCAACCTAAAAGAAATATTTAAGAGCTTACGAATCCAAATCAATCGGAATGATTTCCCCCTTTATGACAGGGGGATAATTATTCATTATGAAATCAGGAGCAAATGTAATAGCCAGGCTTCCAATAATGACTTGCAGAACTCCGTCCATATTTATAGTAATTGTTCAATGTTCATGACTGTATCCATTTTGAATATTAGTAATACTTACTTACACATTAAAATTTTTAATTTTATTTAATTATGACTTATGAGTATAATCAATAACATGATGTGTTTTAAAAATTTTGAATATTCTTAATTTAGGAGGGGATCTAGAATGTCATCTAAACAATTGTTTGATCTAACAGGACAGACAGCAATGGTTACCGGAGGTGGTAGCGGGTTAGGACGTGTAATGGCACTGGCATTGGCTGAGGCTGGAGCAAACGTGGTAGTTTGTTCGCGTCGTATAGAGGTTTGCGAAGAAGTTGTGAAAGAAATCGAGGCGTTAGGAAGACAAGCACTGGCTGTATCATTGGATGTAACAGTTCCTGAATCTGTCGCTCAAGGTGTGGAGAAAGCGGTCTCTCATTTTGGGAAAATCGAAATTTTAGTCAACAGTAGCGGAACGGTTTTTGAAACGCCTGCTACGGAAATGCCTTTAGAACAATGGCAATCTATGCTCGATACAAATGTGACAGGAACATTTTTAATGTGTCAGGCTGTTGGAAGACATATGATTGACAACGAATACGGAAAAATCATTAACATTTCTTCTTCAATCGGCTTTAAAGGTACTGACCCAGAAGCTGTAGATTCTGTAGGATATACAACAAGTAAGGGGGCAGTTATGACTTTAACGAAGGATCTTGCAGTTAAGTGGGGTCGCCATGGGGTGCATGTGAATTCCATTGCTCCTGGAGTTTTCACTACTGGAATGAATAATCCAGAAATACCGGGAACACTTGTACATAAGGCTGGCCCGCTTATCGCCTCCCAAGTTCCAGTAAGGAGGTTAGGTAGAGACAATGATTTAGTAGGAGCAGTCCTTTATTTTGCTTCAGCAGCTTCTGATTATTGTACAGGACAAATATTGACTCTTGATGGGGGACTTGGCGCTAAGTAAATTTCTCCCAAATAATGAAACTTAGTTCGTGAATATACCAAGCTGATGGTGTAAATTAATACAACTTAAGTGTAAGTTAAAAATAATAATTTTACTTAATTAAAAATTATGAATATACTAAAAATAATAAATTCGCAACAGTTAATTAGCCGACTAGTGTAAGCGTTATCAGTATGCGGATTTCAAAAAATTGAAAGAGGGGATATAAGTGAGTAACGTAAAAAATGTAAAAGATGTAGTGGCATTTCATGCCAATAATATTTGTCCAGATGATTTACCTTGGATTCCTTATTTTGGAGATGCGAAGTTTAAATTGCTTAAGGTCAATCCGGTGACAGGACAGACGGTTACGCTATTAAAAGTTCCTGCGGCTATGCAACTTCCAGCTCATTTTCATCCTGGTACGGTCATTGTTTATACTGTTCAAGGTACTTGGAGATATCTCGAAGATCCTTGGGTCTCCAAAGCTGGTGATGTTGTTTATGAGCCAGCTGGCTCCTCACATACACCTCAGGCTGTAGGGGAGGAAGAAGTTATTACATTGAATATTGTTGAAGGAACATTAGACTATTTAGGTGAGAATGGAGAAATTATTGCCAGAGATAATTTTGAGTCATTCCTGAAAAAATACCATGACCACTGTGCGGCTGAAGGAATTGAACCTGTAGATGTAACAAAATTTTAAAAGATAGATTCGTAAAAAAAGAGAAGCTAGTCGTTCACATGCGACGAAGATGCTTCTCTTTTTTTCTTTCTTAGCTCTGAATAATTTTGGATTTTAGATAATGAATATATTTGTTGGTAAAAGTGGATAAATGTTTATTCTCTGATCGAACCAGTCCTAAAGAAATATTTACAGTCCTATGATTCATCAAATCAATTGGAATGATATCACCATTGATGACAGGGGAATAATTTTTCATTATGAAATCAGGAGCAAATGTAATAGCTAAACTTTCAATGATGGCTTGGAGAACTCCATCTGCATTATTTGATGTAAATAGGACTTTTAAGGGTTTATATTTGTTAAAGAAATCTTGAATAAAATCCTGCATAAATTCACCGTTATATGTGACGAGAGTTTGATCAAGTATATCCTGCGGAGTTATGGTGCCAAGGAACGCCAAGGGAGAATGTTTAGAAACATATACTTTCTGTTTTCCTTCAAATAGTGTTTCAAAAGCTATTCCTTCCATATTTATGTTTAAATCAGCTGAATACGTAATCAGTCCGATGTCGGTCTTATGTTGTCGAATATCTTCAATGATAGCAGACCCACTTTTTTCGGCAACTTCCACATTTACGTGTGGATATTCATGTCTAAAAGCGGCTATAGATTTCACTAGAAACGTCGTTAATCCAGGTAAAGAAGATAATCTTAGTTCCCCCACTTCCATGGAATTGAATAAGTTGGCCGTCTCTTTTATTTCTTCAATTTTTCTCAGTACGCCGTAGGCAAGTTTTAGAATGATTTTACCTTCATCGGTCGGCACAGCACCGTGTCCCCTTGAGCGATTAAGAATTTTAATCCCTAACTCCTTTTCTAAGCTTGTAATGGACTGGCTGATCGTGGATTGGGTCACATGAAGATTCTGTGCTGCTATAGTCAGAGAACTGTGTTTTGAGACCTCAATAATATATACTAATTGCTCAATATTCATGATCAACCCCCTTTTTTGAATATTAGTAATACTTACTTACAAATTAAAATCTTTAATTTTATTTAATTATAATTTATGAGTATAATCAAAGACAATAAGAATATTTATAAAATTTGAAATATTCTAAATAATGGAGGTGTCTAGAATGTCATCTAAACAATTGTTTGGTTTAACAGGACAGACAGAAATAGTTTCTGAAGATAGTAGCAGGTTAACGGCTCCTGAAAGTGCTTGCATTGGTAAAGGAAGATGCAAACGTTGTAGTATGTTCACGTCAAATAGAGGGCCACGAGAAAGTTGTGAAAGAAATCGAAGTATTAGGGAGACGAGCGCTTATTTTAGCATTGGCGTAACAGATTCTGAATCTATCGTTTAAGGTGTGGATAAAGCGCTTTCTTATTTCAGAACTGGATAAAGTGAAACTTCCATCAGTGGGGGGCTTCATCCCCCCACTGATGGTTAGTTGAACCAATCGGGCTTTTACGGGTAGTTATCCTCCACCTATCTTCTTCGATTTTCTCTTAATCTTGAGGTGGGGGTCTTACTGCTCGTTAATGCGGGATAAATAATACATGGGGAGGAGACGGATGTCAACAGAAACTGTTTTAATTACAGGTGCTACAAAAGGAATCGGTTTGGAATTTGCTAAAATTTTCGCAAGCCATAGCTATAACTTAGTGTTAGTCGCCAGGGACGTAACGTTGTTGGGACAACAAGCTGAGAATTTTAAAAAGGATTATGGCATACAAGTGAATACTTTTGCCGGCGATTTGAGTAGCTATACGACGGTAGAGAGCTTGCATCGACACTTGAAAACCGAGGGAATTGACATTGATATTTTGATTAATAATGCCGGAGCTGGCGGGTTCGGGTTCATGACGGAAATGGATATTCAGAAAGAAATGGAATATCTGCAGCTCAATATGATCTCGCTTACCTATTTAACCAGGCTTTTTACGGATGACATGGTGAAACGAAAGCAAGGTAAAATTTTAAACGTGGCTTCATTAGCGGCCTTTCAACCAGTTCCACGGATGTCGATGTATGGAGCAAGCAAATCGTACGTTTTATCCTTTTCGGAAGCGATTGCTGAAGAACTGAAAGGAACCGGCGTTCAAGTTTCCGTATTATGTCCAGACTTTACTAAAACACCGCTCACGCAGCAATTCGCCGGAGCAGGCACAAAAGTGTTCAATAAGAACATGTTGGATCCACAAATGGTTGCCAAGTGCGGCTTTGAAGGGTTAATGAAGAATAAGAGGGTAATCATCCCGGGTTTTAAAAATAAACTCATGGCTAAATCTGTGGGGCTGCTGCCAAGGAAATGGGTGACCATCTATACCCGAAAACTTCTCGAACAAAAAGTGTAAATAAACATAAAATCACAACGATTTCTTATTTTAACTGAAAAAGAAAGCACTTTATAAAGAAATGGAGGGGAAATAATGGATAAAGTCATTGAGTCTAGTGAAATAAGAAAGTATTTCAAGAGTGGAGATGTAATTTTAACAGGAGGCTTTGGCTTATCAGGAACACCTTTAACGATCATTGATGAACTATTAGAAACAGATATTCGTGATTTAACGATTGTTAGTAATAATTTAGGGGATCTTGGACAAGGATTACATAAAGTATTCATGCAGGGAAAAATAAAAAAAGCAATTGGCTCCTTTTTTTCCATTAATAAAGAAGCGGTAATAGCCTGGTCTAAAGGCGAGCTTGAAATCGATTTGCTACCTCAAGGTACATTAGCTGAAGCAATTCGCTGCGGCGGTGCCGGAATAGGTGGTTTTTACACAAGAACCGCCGTTGGTACTGAATTAAGCAAGGGCAAAGAGGAAAGAGAAATTGATGGAGAGAGATACATTTTTGAAAAGGCTATTAAAGGTGATGTCGCTATTATAAAGGCGGATAAAGCAGATAGAATTGGAAATTTAGTGTACCATACGACAGCTAGAAACTTTAACCCTATGATGGCTACAGCTGGAAAAATAGTCATTGCCGAAGTTAATGAAATTGTTGAAGTTGGTGAGCTGGACCCAGAATTTGTTGTGACGCCTCATGCGTATGTGGATTATGTCATCCAAAGCAAATATTCAAAGGTAGGAAGTGATTATGTTGAGTCAAGATAAAAGACAAATTATTGCTAAGAGGATTGCCGAAGAATTAGAAGATGGACAGATTGTTAACTTAGGAGTTGGAATTCCTACTTTGGTTGCTTCCTATTTAGGTGATAAAGAGGTTTATTTACAATCTGAGAATGGATTGTTAGGTATGGGACCTTCTCCTGCAGAGGAAAATTTAGATATTGATTTAATTAATGCAGGAAAAGAACCGGTTACCTATTTAAAAGGTGCCTCATTTTTTGATAGTGCTGATTCTTTTGCTTTGATTAGAGGTGGTCATATTGACGTAGCAGTTTTAGGCACACTTCAGGTGGATGTTCATGGTGAAATTGCCAACTGGGCCGTTCCGAATCAGCCAATTTTAGGCGTTGGTGGAGCGATGGATTTAGTGACAGGAGCAAAAAAGGTTATTGTCGCAGCTACCTTGTTTGCAAAGGATGGAATGTCTAAATTAGTCAAGGAATTATCATATGAAACTAGCGGGATTCGAAAAGTAGATTTATTTGTTTCCGATTACGCTGTTTTTAAATTTACGAATAAAGGTGTAAAAGTTGTAGAAATGTTGGAAGAGATTTCAATACAAGAATTAAGTAAAAAGGTTGGTTTTGATTTAGAGTATTTGAATGATTTAACACTCGTAAGTAATAAGTGAAGAATGAAGGGCCACACATGGGCAAGCAAAGAACAGTTATTGTGACAGGTGCAGCAGGAGGTATTACAGGAGAACATATTAAAGTCGCAGGCGGCATGTAATAAAAAAAGAGGAGGAAAAAGAATGGCAACTTATATTGTTGACGGAGCAAGAACAGCCTTTGGTACTTTTGGCGGGGGATTAAAAGATGTGACCGATATCGATTTGGGCGTAGCAGCAACGGAAGAGGCATTGAAAAGAAGCGGAATTCAAGCTTCTAATGTAGATGAAATCATATTTGGAAATATTATTCATACAAGCAGTAGCTCTGCTTATTTAGCCAGACATATCGGTTTAAAAAGCGGCATGGCAGAGTCATCATCTGCGCTTACACTTAATAGATTATGCGGTTCGGGCATGCAGTCTATCGTATCTGCCGCACAGTCCATTGCTTCTGGGGATGCAAAAGTAGTTGTCGCTGGAGGAACCGAAAATATGAGCTTATCACCGCATGTATTAAGAGGCACGCGCTTTGGCTCACCAAATAAAGCACCAAAAGTTGATGATATGTTATGGGAAACATTAACAGATAACTACGTTGGCTGTGGAATGGGGATGACAGCTGAAAACTTAGCTGAAAAATATTCAATTTCCCGAGAAGAGCAGGATCAGTTTTCTGTGGAATCACAAGAGAAAGCCATTGCAGCAAGAGATAGCGGCCGTTTTGCAGAGGAAATTGTTCCGGTTAAGTTAAAAGGTAGAAAAGGCAAGGAAGTCATTTTTGATACGGATGAGTATATTCGTGAAGGTGCATCTGTAGAAGGTTTAGCAAAATTGAAGCCCGCTTTTAAAAAGGATGGGACTGTTACACCAGGGAACGCGAGCGGCATTAATGATGGTGCAGCTGCTGTGTTAGTCGCATCTGAGGAGTATGTGAGTGAACATAACTTAAAGCCGCTTGCGAAAATTGTAACATGGGGCGTTGCAGGGGTTGACCCGAGCATTATGGGTATTGGCCCAGTACCAGCAAGCAAAAAAGCATTAGAAAAGGCTGGTTTAAGCTTAGATGATATTGGCTTGTTCGAATTTAATGAGGCATTTGCTTCACAATCTATTGCTGTAATTAAAGAGTTAGGTGTCGATAAGGAAAAGGTGAATGTGAACGGAGGGGCTGTTGCATTAGGCCATCCTGTAGGCGCAAGCGGTGCTAGAATCACCTATTCTTTAGCACTTGAAATGAGGAGAAGAAACGTTAAATATGGATTAGCTTCGCTTTGTATTGGCGGCGGACAAGGCATTGCCATTATTTTAGAAAATGTACAAAGCTAATGAAACAGACAGGGGGGGATTTGATGAATCAGAATATTAAGGCTATAGAAAAAAGTACAATCCGTAAAACGATGAAACGCATTCTCCCAACTATATTAATTCTATATGTTGTTGCTTACTTAGACCGGGTAAACTTAGGCTATGCTGCTTTAGAAATGAATGCAGAATTAGCTTTATCTGCTGAAGTTTTCGGTCTTCTTTCCGGTATTTTCTTTATTGGTTATTTCTTTTTTGAAGTCCCAAGTAACATGATTATGCATAAAGTTGGGGCGCGCATTTGGATTGCCCGGATTATGCTTTCATGGGGAATTATAGTAATCTTAACTGGTTTCGCGCAAACGACGACACATTTATACATCCTGCGTTTTCTATTAGGTATTGCTGAAGCCGGATTTTTTCCTGGAATTGTTTTGTATTTAACTTATTGGTTTAGAGCTCGTGAAAGAGGACGAGCAACAGCTGCATTACTGCTGGCTTTACCGATAGGCGGCCTAATCGGCGCACCAGTGTCAACGTGGATTATTGATAACATATTTTGGCTCAATATGTCAGGATGGAGATGGATGTTTATCATTGAGGGCATCCCGGCCATTATCTTAGGTGTTCTTACTATTTTCTTCTTAACAAATAGACCTGCAAAAGCAAAATGGTTATCGAAGGAAGAAAGAGATTGGCTGGAGGGCGAATTGAGTGCTGAACGGCAAGTAAGTTCAAAAGTAAATAAAGTCTCAAAACTAGATATGCTGAAGGATTCAAAGGTTTGGAAGTTATCTGTGCTATATTTTGCTGTTTATACAGGTATCTATGGTTTGTCATTCTGGATGCCAACCATCATTAAATCATTATCAGAAATTGCCACGACCAACTTAGAAATAGGCTGGTTAGCCATGATTCCTTCATTAGTAGGTATTCCGGCTATTATATTTGTCGGATGGTATTCGGATCGAACGAATGCGTATAAACAACATTTAATTGTTTGCTTTATTATCTCAGTATTGGGCTTTATCGGATGTGGCTTTTCAGAAAGCGTCTTTATGATGGTACTTATGTTAACAATTACATCTGCTGGATTATTTGGATTTACTGGATGTTTCTTTGCCTACATGACATTTTTCTTCACCGAGTCTACCGCACCTGTTGGTATCGCTTTAGTCAATTCATTTGCGGCATTAGGCGGATTTGTAGGACCGATGATTCTTGGATCTGTAGCATTTACCCAAGGAATGTTTATTTTATCAGGATTACTAATAATCGGCCTTTTCACATTAATTACTTTAAAATTGGCAAGTAATAATAGTGTGGACACTGTCAAAGAAACACAGCCAATTGTTACTCAATCATAACGGATAATATTTAAAAGGACGCTAATCTTTAATAAAATGGGACTGTGTACCATAAACAAGATGTCACCAAGCACCCCTCCCTCGTGAGAATTATTAAGATGTTAAATAGTGTTCATTACAAAAAAGGGAGCATCAGTTACTGATGCTCCCTTTAACTACGGTAAAGGAAACAGAATTCGACATTAATTAGATAAATGAAGGGATTTTTGGGAAAGTCTGTACTTTTGGGAAATCCGGGATATGCCATCTATAATTGTAGCTTTGTAAAAAGTTTGATCAAAAACACCTCGCAAACCCACATTTGCTATACACACATTAATGATTTGGATATGTTTCTTTCAAAAAACTTACAGATTGTTTGATTAGCGCTTTTAGAACATTAATATCAATGTCTGCTACTTTATTAATGTATATACACGATTTTCCAGACGTGTATTTTCCAAATTCCTTTAATAGTTCTTCTCGCTCAGGATCACCAGTTGCAAAATATAAACTAATTTTGGCTTTTCGGGGTGAAAAGCCTACTAATGGTGCATCGCCTTCATGACCGGATGCATATTTATAATGGTATGTACCAAATCCAATAATGCTCGGTCCCCACATCTTCGCTGGATAACCCGTTGTTTCAGTAAATATATCTAATAATTGATATGCGTTTTCACGTTTTTTAAGGTTGTCAACATTTTCAATAAACTCAATTACACTATTGTTGGTTTCTGTTGTTTTGAGTTTGTACATAATAGAGTCGCCCCTTTTTAGATATCAGTTTCACCACATACGTAATTATAATACAGAGTTTGAATTAAAGACACAGAACCTCAGGCATAGTTTGAAAATAAGGTCACTTGATTAGAGTTGTTACTTTGAACTTTAGCAGTGCAGGACATGGTGAAAATAAAAGAGATGTAGTGAAGGAACATGTAAATTGAAACACTTGAAATCCATTCTGAGAGTAGTTGTATTAAGAGAGATTATGAAAAACATTGCGGGTTCGTTCCTAATCCAGTATTTGGATGGAGGTTAGAAGAGGATCAAAGAAAACCACATCCGTATCCAGTAAAAACAACTCTATCTATGTTTAATTTGCAAGAAAATTATTGATATTAGTTGCGTATTGAATGTTAGATATTGTAAAATGATGTTGGTACCAATAAAACTAAATTGGTACCAATGGTTTAGGGGGCAGATTATGAAACAAAGAATTGTAGTGGAAACAGTTCATTTAATTCAAACAAAGGGTTTCACGTTTACAATTAGTGATTTAGCAAAACAATTAGCTGTTAGTAAGCGTACAATCTATGAGCATTTCTCTTCAAAAGATGAGATAGTAGATGAAGTTATTCGTACTGTAATAGAAAGTATTCAAGAAAAGGAAAAAAGTATCGCTGAAGATGATACGTTACAAACAATTGAAAAAATAAGACGCATTTTAATTTGTATTCCACAAGAATTTCAATTTATGGATGTGCGTTTATTATTAGAATTGAAAAAATATCATTATAACCAATGGCTGAAACTAGATCAGTTTTTACGTGATGGATGGCTCGTAGTAATACGATTAATGGAAGAAGGTATGCAGGAAGGGAGTCTTAGGGAAATTCAAATTCCATTTTTTATTGAACTATATTTAGGAGCTCTGAACCGCATATATGATCCAATGTTTATTGAAAAGAATGAATATACATTAGGAAGTATGCTTGAATCTGTTATGGATATGTTGCTGTATGGAATTTCTAATCAAAGATAGAGGGTGGGAGAATGATGCAGTGGATTTATTTATGCTTAGCAATTCTATTTGAAGTAGCTGGTACAACTGCAATGAAACTATCTGATGGATTATCTAAGCTTGTTCCAAGCGTTCTGATTCTTATATTTTATGTAGTAAGCTTTGCATTCCTTTCACTTGCATTAAAGGGGATGGAAGTTTCAATTGCATATGCGGTTTGGTCAGGGATGGGAATTGTTACGATTACGATAATAGGATTCTTTTATTTCAACGAAAACATGAATCTTATTAAAGTGTTGTCCATTCTTTTCATTTTGATTGGAGTGGTTACGTTGAACTTTAGTGCTGCAGGTCATAGTGATAAGAAAAAAGAGGCAGTGGAGGAACGTGTAAATTGAAGCGTTTAAAATACTTCTTTTTGATTACGGATATCGGGTTTATCGTATATTGGTTCATAACAATTTGCCATATGATTCCACAAGAATATTTGTTTAAAGACTATCAAAATCCTATTTTGGTGGCATGGAACTGGTCTTTTTTACCACTGGATTTGCTGATTTCTTTTACAGGTTTTGTAAGTTTATATTTATATTATAAGCACAAACAAATTTGGAGTCACTTTGCTTTTCTGTCATTAATCTTAACTTTTTGTTCAGGATTACAGGCACTTGTATTTTGGACAATCCGTTTAGATTTCGATGTATCTTGGTGGATTCCTAATCTGTATTTATTACTTTATCCATGTTTTTTCTTAAAAGGTATTTGGAGAGAGTGTGGATGGTATGCGACTAACATGAGATAATAGAGATGTTTCAAAAATTTATTTTTAAAGAGGAGAAAGAACTTGGGATACACCAAGTTCTTTTTTATGTTACATCGCAAATATCAGAATAATTGTAGGTGTTCTATTGGATAAATAGCATATTTCAAGAGTGAATGGATGATGTAACTGTAGGGCTAGAAAAGTGCGAATGATAAGAAGATTGTGTTAGTTTTTGTTAATTTTTGTATGTATAATGAATATGGAGGGGGAAATGACATGAGGTATAAAGTATTAAATCTAATAACGATTGTTGCAGTATTAACATTGTCTGCTTGTGCTGAAAAAGAAGCAGCAAAGCCAGTAGAGGAGAAAAAAGAAAATACGTCATTTAATCAAAAAGAAAAAAATTCTACAGAGAAAAAACAAGATGCACAAGAGAAAGAAGAGGGACAAATTGGAGTTGCAACAACAGTAGAAGAATTAAAGCAACATACCGATAAACGTGGATATATATTCTACACAGATCATCCAATTCGTCGAATTACGGGGGAAGAAGGCCGAACAACGAATATTTGTAATTACGGTGATCAGGTTCTGAATATTCGTACGGGAGAACCCCTTGAAAATGCGCCTGCTAATTTGGTTAAGGAAGGGCTTACATTTATGACTGTAGGACAAAATCCTTCCATTCAATATAAATCATGGGATGAAGCAACAAATTTAGAAAGAGCACTAGTCAAAGCGGTATATGTGTCCGTTCAGGCATTTCGTGTACTGGAAGTTCCGGCAAGAAAAGGGGATTTTTCAAATGCAGAGATTACAGGGGCGCTTGCATATCTTCGAAAAGGTGGAGACTTTGATTATATGGCACCTGTAGTACAATCCGAAACAGATTTAGGGTTATATCAAAAGAATGAAATGATGAAGAAAACGTGGAACAAATTAGCGAACATTGAAAAACCAGAAAATAATAAAGCAGCTTTTTCAGAAGCATATGAAAAAGCACGACAAGAAACAAATAATATGATAGGTGTGCTAAATATTTTATTATCTAAAAATTATGAGGAACGTCTATCAGAGCTTCCTAGTAAATAAGAGTGTGCAGAAAAAATGAGGAGAAGTAATACTTATGAGGAAAGAACGTGTGTTAAAAAAGATTGATCAAAAGTCCTGTATTGATGCAGGATTTTTTCGTTCTGCAATCGGACCATATTTTGGAATAAGGAAGGGAATTGAATGGTTCATTTTGAAATAGTAAGTTATTCCAGAAAAGAGTAAGGTTGCTGTATAAAGATAAACATACTAAATTTATAGAAATGGAGGAAGTCAATTGGAACAAAGCACACAAAATATTTATTCACCGCCAAAACATATAGTTTCAGCAGCGACTATTGTAATCAATGAACAAAAAGAAATTCTATTGATCAAGGGACCTAGAAGAGGTTGGGAAATGCCAGGTGGACAAGTTGAAGAAGGAGAATCTTTGAAAGATGCTGCAATAAGGGAAACTAAAGAGGAAACAGGTATTGATATTGAGGTTTTAAAATTTTGTGGAGTATTCCAAAATGTGAACCATTCAATATGTAATACGTTGTTCTTAGCTAAACCAGTTGGAGGCAAATTAACGACTACACCAGAAAGTTTGGAAGTAGGGTTCTATCCTATTGAGCAAGCTTTAGAAATGGTAACTTTTATGAATTTCAGGCAAAGAATTGAATACAGTTTGGATGAAAATAAACAACCCTTTTATATAGAATTTTAAGAAACGATCTTCCATTATAGTGCGCTATCATTGAACAACATAAGTAAAAAATGATCAATCTTTTTTCAAGATGGATGCTTTTTATTTATTGTAAAATGCTGGCTTGAGGGGTATTTTTGATCAAACTTTATTTCAAAGCTACAAATAAATTAGGACCACACATTTTAGACATGTTTAATATGTGTGGTCCTTTTAATTTCAACTGTTTCACTTATCTAACCTAAATAAAAATTTATGGGTTCTTTTGTTTTGTTGATTTTTTGACTTGATGATCTTTTCCCCATTCACACAGTTCATTCATAATTTGAATTAAAGATTTTCCGTATTCACTTATTGTGTACTCAACTCTTGGGGGAACTTCTTGATATACAGTACGATGGATAATTCCATCAGCTTCCAGTTGTCGCAGCTGTTGCGTCAGAACTTTTTGTGTAATATCTGGGATCGCACGTTTCAGTTCGTGTGTCCGCTTCGTTCCATTCATAAGAATGCATAAAATACTACTCTTCCATTTTCCTCCGAGGACTTCAAGAGTAGTAGCAATAGGAAAGTTATGATTCATCTTCATATTACACCTCCATAGGTACTTTAAGGTTCCTATAGCACCTGAAAGTACGTACTTTTCAATTATATGTAACTAATACATACTAATACTAAAGGATTTCATTTTTCATAAGGGAGAAGATAATTGATGAAAACACTTGTAATTGTAGCACATCCTAATATTGAAGAGTCACGGATTAATAAAAGATGGGTAGAAGAATTAAAAAAGTATTCTGATGAGATAACAGTGCATGAACTGTATAAAGCAGCTCCTAATTGGGAATTTGATATTGATTATGAGCAAAGGCTATTATTAGAACACGATCGTTACATATTTCAGTTTCCGTTTTATTGGTATAGCTCACCACCATTACTAAAGAAGTGGTTTGATGATGTGCTGACGTACGGTTTTGCGTATGGTTCTACAGGAGATAAAGTGCGTAATAAAGAATTTGGTTTGGCGATTTCTATAGGGGGATTAGAAACGCAGTATAAAGATGGGCTTACAATGAATGAACTAACAAAGCCATTTCAGGCAACTTGTCTATACACAGGGATGCAGTTCATACCAACATTTATGTTGTATGGAGCAGAGTATCAACTAAAGGATGAAGATATCGAGAGAAGTGCAGACCAGTATATTAAATATATTATGAATAAAAGTAATCTTTATATATGATTTGAAAATATCCCGGTCCTTTTATAGGTATCGGGATATTTTTATGTAATGAATAAATGTCATCAAATTTGATTTTTAGTAAACTACAACAACTTTTACAAAAACGAGCAGAACAATCAGCAAGTGTGGAAGCACTTGTAGGAGGAAAAAGATATTTATTTACTAAATTTTGTATTTTATATAAAATTATAAAGAATATTC
>NZ_JBALQK010000069.1:0-4818 GCF_036965845.1 Bacillus sp. JJ1127
TTACAAAGGGTACAGATTAAGCTGTACTTGCTTTTTTAATGATATTTCGTGTAAATAATGTTGCGATTGAAATACCGAGTATGGATAAAGAAAAGTGTGAAAGGAGACCAGTGATAAATAATGAAACCGTTATCTTTTCATTAAACATATGAAAGGCAATTGGATATATAACAGATATAAGGGATAGAATGCTGCAAATGATAAGTACCGTTACATATTTACCGAGGTATAGGGTCCATATGTTTTTTGTATGAGAAAGCGTCATTTGTTCTTGAACAGGGTCTTCCGTATGAAATAGTGTAATTGTAATCCAAGCTGAAAGTAAGTAGAGCGTAAGTGCTGTTTCTAAATATGTTGCAACAATTGGATTTGGTGTGTAGGAATAAACAAAGAGTAAACTGACGATATACATCGCGATGGGCGGAACATATTTATATGACTTTGTATAATCAAGAAAATTGTAACGAATGAGTGCAATCATAGCAATCCTTCTTTCTGTTTAGGAATTTAGGTTGTAATAGTGTAATGAATGCATTGTGATGTAATAAATATTGAAGTATGTCATTTGTATACGTCTTTTCAATTTGTAATCGAATAAGGTTTTTGCTTTCGGTGTATGTAACATGTATACAGCCAGATTGTTTCTGTAATTCTGGGATAGAAAAAGTGTGCGGTACCGTTGCTTCTATATAGATATGTTCTTTCGGGATTGTATCAGATGTTAAAATATCCGCTGTAATGGTATGGTTCGCTAATGTCACGATTCGGTCAGCAAAGTTTTCTAATAGTTGCTTTTCATGGCATGTGAAGAGAATAGTAAGACCCTGTTTTTTTAATGTAAGTAGTATATGTTCCAGTTCTTTTTGGGACTGTGGATCAAGGCCAGAAAGTGGTTCATCTAAAATTAATACATCGACATCACTAAGGAGTGCCTGCATAATACCTGTTTTTTGTTTCATTCCTTTTGAAAAATTTCTTATAACGGAATGATTGGCGTGTTGTAAATGAAAATTTTCTAGAAGCAAAGGGATTTTGTTTTGTAAATACTCTTTCGATAAACCATGAATACGGCCGAGGTGGTACAAATAATCTTCTAGTGTAAAACGAATGTCTTCTGGAAAATGTTCGGGTACATATCCGATTTTCATATTTGATGCTTTGTGGATTGTGCCTGTTGTTGGGGCAATAAATCCAGCAATCATTTTGAGTAAAGTACTTTTTCCAGTACCATTGCCACCGATAATGGCAACCGCTTGTCCTTTTGGGATAGATAAATGAATGTCCTTTAGTATCAGTTGTTTACCATAGACCTTCTGTATTTCCTTTAGTTCTAATAACAAAATGATTGCCTCCTTCTTTATAGGTTCTCTATATCCATTATATGGTATATCTTATTATTGGAACAATAAAAAAACGTGCAGCACGTGCACGTTTTTTTATAAAGCTTCTTGTCGAATCACCGATATATTTAGCGCTTTTCAATCGCCACAATAAATGGTGGGTTGTTTTGCTGGTTAATGAATCCGTAACGAAGTACGTGAGCTTCTTTTTGATCAAGCTCCTCGGCGAATTGTAAGACAGCATCGCGTTCTACTTGTCCTTCTGGATGCCCGTGATAAATGACAAGAACGATGATTCCTTCTGGTGCCATGACTGCTAATAACTGCTTGATAGCGGCAATTGTCGAGTTCGGTTTTGTGACGATATGCTTGTCGCCGCCAGGAAGGTAACCTAGATTGAAAATTGCTCCCGTTACTTTGCCTTTTGCTTCTGCTGGCAAGATTGATAATAGCGTATCGTGGCTATCATGAATTAAAACTGTTCGTTCTTCTAATCCTTTTTCTTTTAGATGAGTAGTCGAACTTTCAATGGCTTCTTTTTGAATATCAAATCCAAATACTTTCCCGTTTTCTCCAACAATCTCTGCTAAAAAACAAGTATCATGACCATTGCCAAGCGTTGCATCTACGGCATAATCGCCTTCTTTAACAGCTGTTTGCAAAAGTGTGCGCGCAAACGGTAGTACCCGTTCTAATTTCATACTTGCTTCACCTCGTTTGCATATTTTCCTTGCCAACTTCCGCGGCGTACGAATTCCGCATCGATGGCATTTAATACTTCCCATTTATTTAAACTCCACATTGGACCAATCATTAATTCAGGTGGACCGTCACCTGTGATGCGGTGCACAATCATTTCTGCGGGAATGATTTCAAGTTGATCGACAACGAGATTGACGTAATCTTCAAGGGAAAGAAATTCTAATTGTCCTTTTTCATATTGCTTCACCATTGGTGTTCCTTTTAATAAATGAAGTAAATGAATTTTAATTCCTTGTACATCAAGCTTTGCTACTTCACGTGCTGTTTCCATCATCATGTCATAGTCTTCAAGAGGAAGCCCGTTAATAATATGGGAACATATTTTAATGCCGTGCTTACGAAGTTTGTTTACACCTTCCACGTATGATGGATAGTCATGGGCACGGTTAATAAGATTTGCTGTACGTTCATGAACGGTTTGTAGTCCGAGTTCGATCCAAAGATATGTCCGTTTATTTAAATCAGCTAAATATTCAACAACATCATCAGGCAAGCAGTCTGGGCGTGTGGCAATAGAAAGACCAACAACATCTTTTTCTGCTAAAAGCGGTTCGAATTTTTCTTTTAACACTTCTACTGGAGCGTGCGTATTTGTGTATGCTTGGAAATAAGCAATGCACTTTCCGTCTTTCCATTTTGAGTGCATTTTTTCTTTCATTTCATGATACTGCGTTATAACATCATCGCGGCGATCACCAGCAAAGTCGCCAGAACCAGCAGCACTGCAAAATGTACAACCGCCATATGCGACTGTGCCGTCACGGTTCGGGCAGTCAAAGCCGGCATCTAATGAGACTTTAAAGATTTTTTCACCAAATTCTTTTCGTAAATGATAGTTCCAAGTATGGTAACGTTTGTTGTCATTTGTATATGGAAAAGGATTTTGAACCTTCATGCTTATATTCCTCCTAAATCTAAGAGCGTACAGTAAAAACAAAATCCATTATAACATACTCATAAGGTCGATATGGAAGGGACACACTAAAGGGGAAGTAACGGCAAGGAGGAATTTGTTATGGCAGAGCGTCAATCACTTGAAGAATACATTACGCAAGCAGAGCAAGCAATCGAATATGCAAAAGAACAATTAGATCTTGGCATGAGACAAGAGCATTACAATACAATGGAATATTCTGATGCGCAGCTAAAATTAGAACAGGCCTATAATGATTTACAAGTTATGCAGCAACATGCGAATGATGAACAGCGGGAGCAGCTAAACCGTGCTCGTATGGCAGTTCGTCAACTGCAGCATCAAATGATTATTACACCGCACTAATAAGGAGTGAATGTAATGGCAAAGCGTTCAGATCAAAATAATCCAGAGCAAAAAACACAAAATGGACACAACGCTGAATTTTCAAATGAACTCGATCCAGTTGTACAAGCAAAACAACGTAATCGTAAAAAAGGACAACCACAAAAATCGAAGCAATCAGAGTAAGCCAGGTCGCAGTAAGACCTGGCTTTACTTTTTAGCATGCCCAGCTAAGCTGGGCACTGCTTACTGGTGAAAGTCCAATCTAGGTAGGAACCAAGTCGCCTAGTAGTTGACAGCTGGTGGAGAAATCCTAAGGTTGAAGCTCTGTGACAAAGTAACTTCTAGTAGAAGTGCGAGCAAATCAGCAGACCGTAACATAAAGTGAACCTTGCCGCCTCGTTAAAAGTAACTTAACAATAGGACAAAGGGAAGTCGAGTCTGGTGAAGATGGGCGAAGATCATGGTAATTCTCTTATTTGTTATATAATTATAGTTTTTTATAAACTGGATATTTCAACAGATTTTTGAGTACAACGTTTCATAGCTGAAATGATAGCTGTTCTTAAGCCTTTTTCCTCTAATGTTGCTACAGCTTCTATTGTCGTTCCACCTGGAGAACAAACCATATCTTTAAGTGTGCCTGGATGTATTCCTGTTTCAAGTACCATTTTTGCAGAACCTAATACAGCTTGAGCTGCGAATTTATATGCTTGAGTTCTTGGCATACCATCTAGTACAGCAGCATCTGCCATGGCTTCTATAAACATATATACATATGCTGGAGAAGAACCACTTACAGATGTTACAACATCCATTAATTTTTCATTTACTATCTCTGTTTGACCAAAGCTATTAAATATATTTAGTATATCTTCTAGATCTTTTTCTGTAACCATTTCATTAGAACATAATGCAGACATTCCTTCTCCAACAAGAGCAGGTGTATTAGGCATTACTCTAACAACCTTTAACTTTCTGCCGAAAGCATCCTCAGTACTCTTAATACTTTTTCCAGCAGCAATAGTTACGACTATTACATCGTTTTTTATCTGCTCTTTTATTTGGTTAATTACTGATGAGTATAGGTCTGGTTTGATTGATAAAATTAAAATATCAGCATTGTTAGCTACTTCATTATTATCAGTAGTTGTAGTTATGTCATATTTATCACTAGCATTTTTTAAATTAATGACATTTAAATCTGAACAAATTATTTTATCTGCAGAAACTATATTTTTGTTAATCATTCCACCTATCATAGCGATACCCATGTTTCCGCATCCGATGAATCCTATTTGTTTGTTCATAATAACTCGCTCTTGCTCCTTTTATTATAAATTTTATTGGTTTGAAATTATTATTCTAAAAAAATTAAGGACATCCCGTACAGAAGAAATTAACATTATAAACTATATCGAGATTAGTATAAAAAAACATTTTAAGAGAGTGCATTAC
>NZ_JBALQK010000070.1:0-12747 GCF_036965845.1 Bacillus sp. JJ1127
TCATAATCCAATGGATAACCCCTATATTTATATCCTTCAATAGTCTCAAAAACCGTAGGTATTATTGATGAATCTACTAGAATAGATTGTAATAATAACGATTCAAATATATCCCAATTCTCTCTAAAAATCACAACATTCCTCAATGCTTTTACTGCATAGTTCAATATTCCCTTTTCATCTGATTGTATCTTAAATTTAAAAGCTGTACTAAAGTATTCTTTTATATCAGTATGCTGCAGATTAATTGATTTCATCCTATCCTTTTTATTCCGTCTGAATTCATACTTTTTAAAGTAGTACAACCACTCAGGTTCCAAAACTTGTGGTATTTTAATAACTCTAGTCTTTGCATTATTTAAATCTAATCCATAATTTTTTAGGATTTTGTTTAAGATATTTAGAGCCCTTTCAGCTTCTTCTGATGAACTAAAATAATATTCCATATCATCCGTATACCTAAAACCTACTAGACCAACACCATATTCTTTTCTGAATTCATCATCAATTGTTGTACCTACTATCTCCTGTATAATTAAGGATACAACTGGACCAATTGGTATACCTACAGTTTGTCCATCCTGCAGATTTCTTACTAATCTATCAATTATATTACCGAAGTAGCCGTCATCTCTTTGATTTGCTTTTGCAACTTCTTTAGTGTGTAATGCCCACGGAATAGAATGAGTGTAAATACTTGGATAATACCTTGTAATATCGGCTTGTAATATATATCTTTTTGAAACAAGATTATGTATCCTTCTATTAATCTTCTCAGACATTTTATATTTAGGTGTTATGCCCTCTTCAGAAATGTGTGGAGTGGTTAATGAAAACTGTGACTTCGAAAAATGCGCATCCAGATCCATCCAATTCTCTTCAATTAATCGAGCCAACAATATATAATGTAGCGGGTGTGGAACTGAAAGAATTCTTCGGAAGTTATCTGTTTTAGGTATTGAAAAATCTATTAGTTTACACCATTTATTTAAACCTTCCTTAGATAGTCTTGATTTTGTTAAATCGAGTACATCTATATACTTACTTAAAATAGTAGATTTAAATTCACCTGGTATCTGACTTGCAAAATACCCCGTGGATACTATTTTTCTTGCAATTTCTTTTTCTCCTGACATATTATCACTTCCATAATAAAGGTCTCTTTCATTCAAATGGAATAAGTTCTTCTAATTCTTCCTTAATTTTCAACAATTGCTTGGGAAGTTCATAATCTAAATTACTTTTATTTTTTAAAAATCTAATTGGCCCGCTGTTCTTTTGCCGTGAAATAAGGTCTTTTTCTAGCGTATTAAGCTCTTTAATGTAGCGTTCATCAAAATTAGTTTCTGATAAATCAAATTCTGCTAATGCAGGCATTTTATCTGTACCTTTAAAAAACATACGCAATGTATACCTTTTCATTATCTCGTTAATTGCTTCATCATTCGTTACAAATATTGGTATTTTATTGTTAGTTTTGATTTCTTGACAAACATCTATAACCCAAGCTAAATCGAGAGCAGCATTCCAGATTCCTCTTATATACGACTCCCTTTTAGAAATGTTTTTCTTTTTAGTAATATGAATTAGCTTTGTAATATTCCTTCCACTTTTTAATTTTAGTCCACCAAAACAAAGTATAGCCGTGCCCCAATGAACTAAACTGATAATATCAACCTTGTTTATCATAAAATCGTAATACTCTTTTAATTTTTCAAAATTACTTTTACTGTTATCACTAATTAATTGCTTAATTTTAAGAGTGTTAACATAAGATAGTATTAAATTTGATGATGTTTCTGGAATATCAACTATATCTACTATTGGTTGCAAAACTTCCTTCATATAATTAAAATCATTACTTGAGATAAATGGCCCAGAAGGAAAAAAAACTTCCTTAATAGGTAAATCTTCAAGCAAGTATTGAGCCTTATCAACTCTACGAATGAATTTATCTGTGTTTAAAGTATAATCACCTAAAATATCTCTGCAATTTTCATTCAATGCATTACTAATGCTAAATTCCAGTTTCTTATCCCTTATACACTTAATCATGTCAAAGAAATCTGTTAATAATTCTTGATTATTGTTATTATTCCAATTACTAATCGTTCCTATTGGGTCATCAAAGTAATCTTCTAAATATATACTTACGTTAGAATCCATAATCAATTTATAATCTTCCGATTCCTTTTCTCTCAAGAAATCTTCTAAGCTGATAAAGCTAATCATTTTAGAAGCAGGGGATGAATACATTAAATGCATAAACTTCTCTCCTTTTTTATACATGACAATCCCTTATTTTACCATCATTGTAGTTTATCGTCAATTCAACAACCTAAACTTCACAGACTTTATTCTTACTTAAGTAAACAGATATATATTGCTAAAAGGTGTATATTTTTAGCAATATCAAAAAATCTGATGAATACAATTTTTATTCTTAAAAGCCTGTATACGTCAGCTTTTTATTAGTTTTAACCAGACATATTTTAGGGTGCTGAATGAAGAGAAATCTTCATCACTATATAAAAAACTCATTTATTTATGGGACGGTTCACCGTAACTAATTCTAAATAAAAATAAGACCCCATCTATATCTCGATAAGGCCTGTTGTTCACTACCTTTCCTTAAGAATAGTGCATCTACATGCGCTACGTGTCCAGAGTGTATGCGGCAATACATGGGATGTTTGTGAGTTCAGTTATAAGAAAAGGAGCAATTATAAACTAAAACTGTAGTGCAATAATAATCGCTCCAACGATATCACTACTAAACAGTCATTTTCCAGCTTGATAACGCTAACCAATCTTCCATTTCCTTATAATCAGGCATTATCTTCCCAACAAGGCGCCAAAAGGATCGATCATGATTTAAATGGACCATATGGCACATTTCATGAACGACTACATAGTCGATTACCCTCGGCGGTGCCATTGCCAGCTTCCAATTGAATGTTAGCTGTAAATTTGAATCACAAGTTCCCCAAGTACGACTACTATCTGTAATACGAATGGAACGTGGCTTTGTTTTAAAGTTGCTTTGATGTACTTTAATACTCTTCTCCACTAACGCCTTACACTGTTTATAGTAAAATCTCTTTAAGGCTTGTTGTATTTTCTCATCCTTAAGCTCTTTCACATAAATATGTAGCTTATCCCCTTCAAAAACTGCATTGTCTTGCTCAATGCTTGTATCTTGAGAAATCTGTATCGGATACGTGCTTCCTAAATACAGAAATCCCTCTCCTTGATCATAAGCCTTTTCCTGTGGCCCACGCATTCTCTCCTGCATTTCCTTACGTGTTTTCTGAATCCAATCCCATTTCTCTTCTAACAACTGGATTATATATTCAACAGGCGTCCCTTTCGGAGCTTGCACTTCCACATTCCCGTAAGAATCTACATAAAGACGTACTGATTTTTTCTTCTTATAAGTTATATGAAAATTAATTGTCTCACCTAAATATGTATGTATCATTTCATCACCTAGCGTATTTGTTCTTGTTATTTTTACAAATAAAAAAGAGTAGGCTACAGACGTCCTACTCTACCTATTATATCATTTACTGTTTCAACATAAATGTTACAACTCTTATTCCTTATCCTCTATACTTTACAGCTAATCCCTTTACGAAATTCCTTGCGTATCTATCGCCGCACTCTTTGTAATTCTTATGGCCTTTCTTTCTTAATAAAGCGCCTAGTTCTCCTTTTGTCACCTTAACTCCTACACTGTCTAATATATCAAGTACATCCTCACTCGTTAAAGATAGTGCTATTTTCATTTTCTTTAGAAGAAGGTTATTGGCACTCTCATTGCCCTGTAAAGGCATCGGTTGCCCTGGTTTCGGATCTTGCTTTCCTCTTTTTAAAGTAATAAATCCATTAAAAAATGACTCTAACATCATCATATCGCATGTTAGTACGTAATCATCTTCAATTACATCAGCATTTTCAGCTTCGTGCTGGGGGCTTTTCTTTATTTTTGTAAGCATATCAACTACTTCTTCTTTCGTTACTTCCATGCCACCAAGTTTAAAGATTTCCACCATATCTGTATCTTTTATATCCATAGCATATCTTACTCTCTTTAATATATCGTTGTTGCTCATTGCCATTGTTTTTCCTCCTGAAATGTTAAATATAGTAATGCTTTTAGCATGTATAAATTAATGTCGTTAAATTAATACTTTAACATTTTAAAGATAGGTTTTGTAGTCTTACCCGACCTTTTCTCCATCATTGTATCTATGGATCACGTGTTTGTTGTATGCCTATAAAAAGATTTCGCTCATAACATAACTAAAAGAAAAAACAGTGCTTTGATTTCTCAAATACACTGTTCTTTTCCAGCTCTACGCTTATTCTAAACTCAGCCAAACCACACACTCCACATATCCAGAGTATAGGTACTGATGGTTTTATTACATTCTTAAGACCTTCTTCTTTCAGAAAACAGACTTTCTCAAAACAAAAGTTGTCGGCTAACTGAACAAAATAAATACACATAAATTGATGTAATTCATTTCCCTCTAACTTTTGGAGAGTTACATCATTTCACTATCACCGGTCTCATCAACACTCTTTTCAAATTTATCAAGCAATGCACGCACTTCATCTGTTGTTTTCGTGTTCATCAATTGATTTCTTAATTCAGCAGCTCCATGGAATCCTTTTACATAAATTTTGAAAAAGCGATGAAGCCCTGTGATTGAACGTGGTAGTACTTCCGCATATTGATCTTGAAGATCAAGCTGTAGTCTTAAAAGATTAAGATGTTCTTTACTGCTATGCTCTTTTGGCTCTTTTTCAAAAGCAAATGGATTTTTAAAAATACCTCGCCCGATCATAACGCCATCAATACCATATTGTTCAGCAAGCTGCAGCCCCGTTTGACGGTCAGGAATGTCTCCATTGATTGTTAGTAGCGTATTTGGTGCGATACGGTCACGTAATTTTTTGATTTCCGGAATTAGCTCCCAATGCGCATCTACTTGGCTCATTTCTTCTCTTGTACGTAAATGAATAGAAAGGTTCGCAATATCCTGTTTTAAAATATGCGTTAGCCACTCCTTCCACTCATTTAACTCTTTAAAGCCAAGTCGTGTTTTCACGCTGACAGGCAGTCCACCCGCTTTTGCTGCTTGAATAAGTTCTGCCGCAACGTCTGGACGCAGAATAAGGCCACTACCTTTCCCTCTCGATGCCACATTCGGTACAGGGCAACCCATATTAATATCGATGCCTTTAAACCCTAGCTCTGCCATGCCAATACTCATTTGACGGAAATATTCGGGATTATCCCCCCAAATATGTGCCACCAGTGGCTGTTCATCTTCTGTAAAAATCAAACGGCCACGCACACTTTTCATACCCTCTGGATGACAATAGCTATCCGAGTTTGTAAACTCTGTGAAAAATACATCCGGTCGACCGGCTTCACTTACTACGTGACGAAAAACAACATCTGTCACATCTTCCATTGGTGCAAGTACAAAAAATGGTCGTGGTAAATCACGCCAAAAATTATCTATCATTTCAAACTCAAATCCTCTCACTATGGATACAACTTCAAACTCTCGGTCAAAAAATATAAAGTGAAACTTTAATCAGTGGGGGTTTTCTTCATCCCCACTGATTATTAGTTGAACCAATCGGGCTTTTACGGGCAGTTTATCTCCCACCTAACTTCTTTGCTTCCGCCGAAATTTGAGGTGGGAGTATTACTGCCCGTTAATGCGGGATAAAGCCCAATGTTCCACTTCTTTTACACTTATATCATGCTTAATAACTTATTATCAAACACAAGTATATTTGGACATTTATAATTTGTGAAAAACTATTGTGAAAATCGGCAATGTTTATTTTAACTAAAATTGCTCCTGAATGGTATTTTTATAAACAAAAAAGCAGATGGCATAGATTTTTTCTATATCAACTGCTTTTCTATTATACCAACTCCAACCACGCGACCGTTTCACAATGAGTAGTATGCGGGAACATATCAACAGGCTGAACCTCCTGCGTCTTATATCCGCCTTCTTCTAGTACTTTCAAATCACGAGCAAGTGTCGCCGGGTTACATGATACATACACAACACGCTTTGGCTTCATATCAATGATCGTGTTTAATAATGCTTCGTCACAACCTTTACGCGGCGGGTCGACGACGATTGTATCGGCGATTATGCCTTCTTTGTACCAGTTTGGAATGACTACTTCTGCTTCTCCTACTGCAAATTCAGCGTTTGTCATGTTGTTGAGTTCCGCATTTCTGTTTGCGTCTTCGATTGCTTCTGGAACGATTTCAACGCCGTATACTTTCTTTGCCTTTTGCGCTAGGAATAACGAGATTGATCCGATTCCGCAGTATGCATCGATGACTGTTTCGTTTCCATTTAGTTTTGCGTATTCTAACGCTTTGTCATACAGTACTTTCGTTTGTTCTGGGTTTACTTGATAGAAAGAACGTGCTGAGATGGCAAATTTAATCTCACCGATAAAGTCATAAATATATTCTGATCCGTATAGGACTGTTGTTTTGTCTCCAAAGATTACATTTGTACGTTTTGTATTTACGTTTTGAATAATTGATTTTACATTCGGGAACTTCGCTGTAATTTCTTCGATGATCGCCTCTTTGTTTGGAAGTTCTGCCGTACGTGTAATGAAGACAAGCATAATTTCCCCTGTTACTTGTCCGTACCTAGCCATTACATGACGAAGCGTTCCTTTATGGCGTTCTTCGTTGTACGCTGTGATCCCATGTTTTTCACAAATACGTTTTACTTCTTGAATTAATGTATCGTTTTCTTCAGCTTGAATTAAGCATGTCTCCATATTAATGATGTCATGCGTTCCTTGGCGGTAGAAACCTGCTACAAGTCCGCCTTCACGTTCTCCAATTGGTACTTGTGCTTTGTTTCTGTATACCCATGGATTTTTCATGCCAAGAACAGGGTGAACAGGTACATCAGAAAGTCCACCGATGCGCTGCATAACGTCACGTACTTGTTTTTCCTTCGCTTTTAGCTGTCCTTCATATGTTAAGTGCTGAAGCTGACAACCTCCACATTGGTTGTAAACTGGACATTCTGCATCTTTGCGATATGGGCTTTCTGTATGAAGCTTCATTAAACGGCCAAATGCGAAATTCTTCTTTACTTTAATAATTTTGATTTGTGCTTCTTCACCTGGTAATCCGTTTTTCACGAAAATAGGATATCCTTTTACTTTCGCAACACCGGCACCGTCATGTGTTAAATCTTCAAATACTACATCTATAAACTCGTTTTTTTCAACTGGTGGCGTCATTTTATTACTCATTTTCCGACCTCTCTTTTTCATAACACTGCGTTACATTTTACCATACTCCCTCGCTCTTTAGCCATTGGAAGAAAAAATCTATTGACGACAATTCTTTATTAATGTTACGCTACTACTAATTAAATACGGACGATGTTACCTCATATATACTTGATAATATGGATCGAGAGTTTCTACCCGGCAACCGAAAATTGCTGGACTATGGGGAAAACTAATAAATATTAGCTTGTTTGTGTATACGAAGACTCATATGGATTAGCTTTCTCTCATAGATGAAAGTAAATCCATATGGGTCTTTTTTATTTTTCACTTTTCTAAAAGGTCAGACATCTTACGTATGACATGAAACCTCTTCTATTTTATTATATAAATCCATTTTGATTTTCAAGCGTATAATTCGCGGCTATGACGAACAAAAGGTGACCTGCTCTCGTTTTCTCTTTTTGGTTTCACTTGGCATGGGGCAAAAAAAGGATCTGACCGCTTCTATGTATGGCTAGATGCTCTCTCCCGCCTAAAAAGAAAGGGTTTATGCCGTTTTTTCAATTTGTATTTATATAGTTATATAACGAGCGTTTTATGTAAAAACTTTATACGAACTTCTGAAAGGGGCAACTACATGCAATATGTAATAAGTGTAATCGGCATTCTTGTCGTTTTAGGTTTATGTTTTGCTTTGTCAAACGATAAAAGTAAAATCAACTTCCGCGCAATTGCTATTATGATTGTTTTCCAAATTTTAATTGGTTGGTTTATGTTTAGCACAAAAATTGGTCAACAGATCATCATTTTCATTAGTAAAGTTTTCAACAAACTCATTAAACTTGGTACAACAGGTGTCGATTTTCTCTTTAATGGACTCCACAGAGACTTTGTCTTTTTCTTAAATGTATTATTAATTATTGTCTTTTTCTCAGCACTACTTTCTATTTTTAGTTATTTAGGTGTTTTACCATTCATCGTTCGCGTTGTCGGCGGTGTCATTTCTAAAATTACTGGTTTACCACGCGTTGAATCATTCCATGCGGTAAACTCTGTATTCTTTGGCTCAAGTGAAGCATTAATTGTTATTAAAAATGACTTACAGCATTTTAATAAAAACCGTATGTTCATTATTTGCTGTTCTGCTATGAGCTCCGTTTCAGCTTCTGTAACAGCATCTTACGTTATGATGTTAGATGCAAAATATGTACTAGCAGCATTGCCTCTGAACCTATTCTCTAGCTTAATCGTTTGTTCACTATTAACACCAGTTGATACAGTGAAAGAAGATGAAACAATCCAGAAATTTGATAGAAATCTATTTGGCGATAGCTTCATCGGTGCAATGATTAACGGTGCATTAGATGGTTTAAAAGTAGCTGGTATCGTTGCCGCTTTAATGATTGCCTTTATCGGGGTTATGGAAGTTGTAAACTATGTAATTAGTGCAGCTTCTGGTGCACTGGGACACGCTCTGACATTGCAACAAATCTTTGGTTATATTCTTGCCCCATTTGCATTCCTAATGGGTATTCCAGCACATGATATTATCCAAGCTGGTGGAATTATGGGAACAAAAATTACTCTAAATGAATTCGTGGCAATTCTTGATTTAAAAGAAATTGCAACAACATTATCTCCACGCACAGTTGGAATCGTTACTGTATTCTTAATTAGCTTCGCAAGTATTAGCCAAATCGGTGCAATCGTTGGTACAATCCGTGCTCTTTCTGAGAAACAAGGAAGCGTCGCATCTAAGTTTGGTTGGAAAATGCTATTTGCATCAACACTTGCTTCTATTTTATCCGCTACAATTGCTGGATTATTTATTTAATAACATGAAAATCTCCATCATACGATTTGTATGATGGAGATTTTTTTATTTTCCTCTCTTACTTTAAAATTAGCTTAATTCGCATTTCTAAATATACATAATATGTATTTTCGGTGTTATAATTTGTAAAAAATACATCGGAGGACTTTATGAAATTTCATGCTCTCGCTGATTTTTTACATGTATTAATTTTAAGTATGAAAAGCTATTATGTGTGGGGAATGCCTAGTTACGTATTTATCATTCCTTTTATTTTTGTATTAGGTTATATTATTATCGCTTCTAATAAGAATCGAAAAAGAAGATCCATTCGAAGCAGCTAATCCCTTTTTCACTATAACCAGTTCCCTCAAAAATCATATTCCCCTCATTTTCTCCAAATGATATGATGAACAAGGGTATATCATTACATATATTTGAAACGCCCCATCACTTTATAGCGGTGGGGATTTCACTGTAATAGCGCGCAACATAATACACAATAGAAGGTGATCGTTATGAGAAAATACGCAGCAATTGCTTTATGTACATCTGTGATTCTAGCAGGCTGTACTACGAGTAATGCCAGCCAAGAACCTAAAAAAGAGAAAAAGGTTCAAGAACAAGTAAAAAAACAAGCAGAGACTGTGCAACCACAAGGCAAAATTTCTTTTGATTCCATTACACATGAATCTACAAATACATCTATTCATATGACAGATGTAAAAGACTCTTTAACTGAAGTGCAATATAAAATTTGGCGTACTGCAGATGGAAAAGAAAGTGCAAAATCTTTTTCATCTAAAGAAAAGGACAAGCAGTTTACAATTCCTTTTGATGTAAAGGAATTTGAAGGAAAACGCGGTGAATATCAAATTGAAGCATCCGGTGTAAAAGAAGATGGAAAGAGTATTCCGCTCACAAAATCTACTATTACATTCCAGCAGCATGTTCCTATTCTCATGTATCACGCCATTGATGATTATCATGGGCAAGGAATTAAAGACTTATTTGTATCTCCTGCCAACTTTGAAGCACAAATGAAGTACTTAAAAGAAAACGGTTATACATTACTAACGTTTGAACGTTGGAATGATATAAATAAAGTCAATAAACCTATTTTTGTTACGTTTGATGATGGCATGAAAAATAATATGAATGCATTCCGCGTTTTACAAAAGTTAAAAGATGATACATTTAAACCAACCGCAACCGAGTACATGATTGTTGATAACGTTGATGTAGAAGGTGCTTTATCCTCTGCAGAAATAAAAGAGATGGTTGACTCTGGTATCTTCTCTGTACAATCTCATACTGCAACACATGCTGATTTACCGAAAATCACAAACTATGAAGGAGAGTTAAAAGGATCCAAAGAAAAACTAGAAAAGATTACAGGAAAGCCTGTTATTGCTATTGCATATCCATTTGGGCATGTCGATGATAAAGTCGTAGCAGAAACGAAAAAATATTATCAATTTGCAACGACAACAAAACCAGGGCAATTCATTACGAAAGGCGAACCTGATGAGCTTTTAAAAATGAAACGCGTTCGTATACATAACACTACTACAGTTGAACAATTTGCATCTTCCATTAAATAAGTAAAAATAGAACTTAATATCATAAAAAAATGAGTACGATACTTTGAGCATCGTACTCATTTTTACAATAAAGGTTAAAAATATGGCACACTTTCAGCATACAAATGAAGAGATTCTTTTTATTATTATTCCATTAAATTGTTATAGTCTCACCAACCTAATCATGCTACTAAATCGATTACCCTTTGTTGTAACAAATAGGCGAAGAAACAAAGGATCGGGATTAATGTAACCTAGACTCTATTTATATTTTTTGAATTTTCTTGTATTATATGAAATAAGAACTTTTTTTAATAAAGGAGATTATCATATGTCATTTGAAAAAACGTTAGAAAAATATGCTGCTCTTGCAGTTAATGTCGGTGTTAATATTCAGCCTGGACAAACATTATCAATTAATGCACCGCTTGAAGCAGCTCCATTTGTACGCCTTGTTACAGAAAAAGCTTATAAATCTGGTGCAAAGCATGTATATGTCGATTGGAACGATGAAATATTAACTCGCTTGAAATTTGATTTAGCTCCCGAAGAAGCATTTGCTGAATTCCCTTCATGGAAAGCTCATGCACGTGAAGAATTAGCAAAAGAAGGCGCAGCCTTTATGTCTATTTATGCGGAAAACCCTGATTTATTAAAGGGTGTAGATGCAAAACGAATTGCAACTGCTCATAAAGTTGCTGGCGAAGCGATGAAAGTATACCGTGATTATGTACAAGCTGATAAAGTAAGCTGGTGTGTAATCTCTGTTCCTACAAAAGAATGGGCTGCAAAAGTATTCCCTGATGCAGCACCAGAACAACAAGAAGAAAAACTATGGGATGCAATTTTCCAAGCAACTCGTGCAAATCTAGAAAATCCTGTTGAAGCATGGAAAGAACATGATAAAACATTACATACAAAAGTAGACTACTTAAATGAAAAACATTATAAAGCCCTTCACTATACAGGTCCTGGAACAGATTTAACAATTGAACTTCCAGAAAAACATATATGGGCGGGCGCTGGTAGCTTAAACGAAAAGAATGTACCATTTATGGCTAACATTCCGACAGAAGAAGTCTTTACTATGCCATTAAAAACGGGTATAAATGGACAAGTATCAAGCACAAAACCATTGGTATTTGCAGGTAACATTATCGATAACTTTACACTGACATTCGAAAATGGACGCATTATTGACTATAAAGCTGATGTTGGTGAAGAAGCACTAAAACACTTAATAGAAACAGATGAAGGCTCACACTTCTTAGGAGAAGTTGCATTAGTACCTCATGATTCACCGATTTCCAATACAAACATTTTGTTCTATAATACGCTATTTGACGAAAACGCATCTTGCCATTTAGCAATTGGGAATGCTTATGCATTTAACTTAGTTGGCGGTAAAACAATGACAAAAGAAGAACTTGCAGAAAATGGGGCAAACGCTAGTATTACACACGAAGACTTTATGATCGGTTCCGCGGAACTTGATATTGATGGTATTACAGCTGATGGTACACATGAACCAATTTTCCGTAAAGGGAACTGGGCGTTTTAATAGACAATAAAAATTAGTGCAATCAAAAAAGCTATCTTCCTCAGAAGATAGCTTTTTACGATGCTGACGACACCTTCAATCCAATCACGCCTAGAACAATGAAAAGGATACAAAACGCTTGAAATAAGCTAATATGCTCCTTAAAAAAGTAGACGCTAATAATGGTAATAAGTAGTGTCCCTAAACCGGACCAGATTGCATACGCAATACTTAAATGAATCTTTTTAACAACTATGGCAAATACGCTAAAACAAATTCCGTAAAATACGAAAATTAGTACACTTGGAACCAATTTTGTTAAACCATTTGATAACTTCATTGCGACAGTTCCAGCAACTTCAAATATAATCGTTACAAGTAATAATAACCAATATACCATCTAGATCCCCTTATCTGTTAGCTTATAGAGATTCTAGTATACTATTTCTATTTCTTTCTAAACAAGATTGCACCTATATAAATCCATTTTAATTTTTCGA
>NZ_JBALQK010000071.1:0-12267 GCF_036965845.1 Bacillus sp. JJ1127
TCTTACTTGTAGAATGCCCTTTTCTTGTAAAAAGTATGAATGTAAAAGAAATACTTTACACCTAAGGAGGTATTACGATATTATAATGAATTTAAAAGGAGGGAGTTTCTTCCTTTTTCTAATACGAGTGTAAACAAATGAAGGAAGTGGATCAATGAAATTGAACAACACTCATTTAAAGAACATGCTTGAGTGGTTCAACAAGAGGAAGAAACTGCGCAATATATTATTTATTTTTGGCGGTTTATTTATTACTCTATTTGTTGTTGTAAATATAATGATATCCATTCAAGACATATCTGCATTAAAACAGGCTGTTCCGCAACCGACACTTATTTATGATGTAAATAAAGAAGTGGCAGCGAAGCTATCATCTTCAAAAACAGAAGGAATTAAAAGAAAAGATATTCCTGATGTTATGGTTCAAGCAATTGTAGCGGTGGAAGATAAGAATTTTTTTAGACATCATGGTATTTCTTATAGTGGAGTTATGAGTGCGGTATTAAAAAACCTTACTGCGGGGGAAGTAGTTGCTGGTGGTAGTACAATTACGCAGCAACTTGCAAAAAATGTATTTTTAACACAAGAACGTACATTTTCACGGAAAGTTAAAGAGTACTTTTTAACAAAAAAAATAGAGCGTACGTATACAAAAGATGAAATTATTGAAATGTATATGAATCAAATTTACTTTGGTGAAGGTGCTTGGGGTATAAAAAAGGCTGCTAAATCATACTTCGATAAAGAGGTAAAGGATTTAACAATAGCAGAAGCTGCAACAATAGCAGGATTAATTAAGGCGCCATCGACCTATTCGCCGTATAAAAATTTTAATAAATCAATTGAAAGACGTAACGTTGTTTTAGCATTAATGAAAGAGCAAGGATATATTACCGAAGAGCAGTATAACAAGGAGAAAGAAACGGGTCTTGTTTTACGCCGAGGTGTTGATGATAAGTACAAAGGAAAATACTCGCAATATGTAGATTATATTGTAAGGGAAGCGATGGAGAAATATGAATTAACGCAAAATGAAATTTTAGCTGGCGGCTATCGTATTTATACTGAGCTTGATCCGAAAAAACAACAGGCGGTAGAGGATGTTGTCAACAATGATAGTTACTTTAAAGGAAGCAGTTCAGATCAAATGATGCAAACGGGGATTGTGCTTATGGATCCAAAAACTGGTGGTGTGCCAGCATTAGTTGGCGGTAGGGGATCATATCAATTTTTACAATTTAATCATGCAACGCAATTAAAAAGGCAACCAGGATCAACTTTGAAGCCTTTTGCAGTATATGTGCCAGCTTTAGAGCAAGGGTATGAAGTGTATGATGTGTTAAAAGATGAACCGCTTACTATAAAGGATTATACGCCCCAAAACAGTGATCATACTTTTCATGGCGATGTTACAATGTATGAAGCGGTCGCAAAGTCTTACAATGTATCAGCGGTTTGGTTATTAGAACAAATCGGATTAGAAAAAGGTTTGAAGTCGTTAGAGCGTTTTGGTATTCCATTAGAAGAGGAAGACCGTACTTACCCTATTGCTTTAGGCGGAATGCATACTGGAACTTCTCCGTTTGTAATGGCTCAGGCTTATGCAACTCTTGCTAATGATGGTGTACAAGTTGAAGGACATGCAATTAGGGAAATCCAAAATGCCGAAGGGGAAACGGTTGGAAAATGGTATAAAAAAGAAACTCGTGTAACGAGTGAGAAAACCGCCCAAAAAATGACGTACTTACTAAAAGGTGTTGTTGAAAAGGGGACGGGTGAAAAGGCAAAGCTAAAAAATATTGATACAGCTGGTAAAACAGGAACAACTCAAATTGTAGGTGGTCCAAGTAGTGGAGCAAAAGATTCTTGGTTTGTTGGTTATACTCCAGATTTAGTTGGTGCAATCTGGGTAGGATACGATAAGACAGATAGCGAACATTACGTACCAGGTGGTAGCCAAATTACGACGACGATGTTCCGAGATATCATGAAAAAGGCTGATGAAAATCCTGCTCAAAAAGCATTTCAATTATCGTTAATATCAGAAACAGAGTATACAAAACAGTTAAAGACGGTTGAAGAAGAAAAAAGACGAAAAGAAGAAGAAAAACAAAGAAAAGACCAACAAAAAGAATGGCTGGATAAAGTGAAAGAGTGGATTCCATTCTTTTAAGAAGAAAAAGAGGCGAATGATTATATTCGCCTCTTTTTTACATGAAGTGAAAAAATCCCGTAGAGGATGAATGATTATTTATTGAGAAGAACACTTGTATTAGCATGAACTGGCGAACTATAAGTAATAGAAATGGTTCCTTTGCTAACTGGTTCATAAGGTAGATCTTCTTCATATTCTCCAGTATTTTTATTGTGAATGGATAATGTAACCTCATCAATTTCTTGATTGTTATATTGCTCTTGAATCTCTTTTGCAATTTGAATTAGATCATGATAAGAGGAAGCTTTTGTAATAATCATTCCTTTCATAACTCTTTTTTCTTTATGTGTGGAAGACGAAAGAGGTACTGTATTTTGTTTTGCATATAACAGCTCGTATGAAGCTATCTTGCGGTTTTCTGCTGCTTGTGATGTTAAGGTGTATTCTAAAGTCAAAAAGAATCCTGAACATAAAACGATACAGAATATAAGGGTGATCCAAAAGTGTATTGACGATAAAACTTTCATTTTCATCCCTCTTTCCTATCATTGTCTTCATTATTTATCATACAAAATGAGCGTTAAGCTAGGGTAAATTTGAGGTAAAGAAACGTAAAGAAGGAGAATCGGTTGTATTGTTTAAGCATGCTCTGACAGCAGGAGTAGAGATATTGAATAATCAAAATGAAGTACTTTTAAAGAAAGATTCGAAAAGAGATTGGGGGTTTTTATATGTAAAATGATGTGGTAATTGACTCACTAATTGTTCATAAAAACGAACCTTATTTTCTAATTCTTTTATTTGATTTTCATGAGATAAAATAGTATCCTCTTGAAGCGTAAATAAATAACTCCTCAATTTAAAAATTTTTCCACCTAGTATATCATATTTTTATAAAGAGATTCTGAAATAAAGCATGGAATGCGATAAGATGAATGTGAATAGGAGAAAGGAGGGATGAGATTGATTTCCATTGGATTAACAGGATGGGGAGATCACGATTCTTTATATACAGATTCCTATGAAAATAGAAATAAATTGCGAACATATAGTGAGTATTTTCCCATTGTTGAAGTTGATAGTTCATTTTATGCAATGCAACCAGCTCGAAATTATACAAAGTGGGCCGGAGAAACACCAAAAGATTTTTCCTTTGTTGTTAAAGCATACCAAGGAATGACAGGGCATATGCAGGGCGAAATCCCATTTTCAACAATTGATGAGATGTTTGAAGTATTTAAACAATCGATTCTCCCGCTTCAAGAAACAAGTAAATTAAAGGTGATATTATTTCAGTACCCACCTTGGTTTGATTGTCAGAAGAAAAATGTAGATTTACTTCGCTATACAAAAGAAAAAATGGAAGGGTTACCTTGTGCCATAGAGTTCCGAAATCAAACATGGTTTCATTCCAATATGTATGATAAGACATTGCAATTTTTAGAACAGGAAAAGTGGATTCACACGATTTGTGATGAGCCGCAAGCTGGAATTGGTTCTGTTCCACTTGTATTAGAAGCAACTCATTCTGAAATGGCACTGATTCGTTTTCATGGTCGTAATGTTCATGGATGGCTCGATAAAGGAGAAAATTGGCGAGCAGTGCGCTGCTTATATCGCTACAATAAAAAAGAGTTAGAAGAATGGGTAGAACGATTAGTGAGATTACAGAAGAAGACAAATAACATATACGTATTATTTAACAATAATTCAGGCGGAGATGCTGCGGATAATGCAAAACAACTCATGGAAATGATGAATATTACATATGGGGAACCAAAGCCGGAACAGCTTAATTTATTTGAATAAATATAAAGTGAATTCCACACTTAACTTTTTTGCTCTTGCTAAAGTTGGAGGAGAAGTTTTTACTGTTCATGAATAGCGGGACAAAAAGAAAAACACTGTACAAACAGGGGGAATGTACAGTGTTTTTCTATATGAAAAAGAGGGGTAACAATGTGTTACTGAGCGTTTGTTTGATTCATCAATTGTTGGCTTCATAATAAATGATAATGGTTATCATTATCATTGTCAACAGTTTTTCAGAAATAAAATAAAAATTTTATGTATTTTGGAAAATATTCAGTAGTATTCAGGTTTGGACAGAAGTAGACTGGCTAAGATTCAAGTGTAGAAAAAAGAGGGGAAATAAAGAAAGAACAGCGATTAGCGCTGTTCTTTTTCAGTGACATACTGTTGTAAATCAAAAGGAGTTATTTCTTGAATAAACTCCTTGGAGATAAGTGATTGAACGAGTGTGCTTTCTGAGATTGTAGCACCTGTTTTCTTTTGATAAGCTTGTTTTAATAAACCGAGTTTTTCTGCTATTTCTTTTGGTAATTCAATTGTTAATGTGTCCATAATTTCTCCCCCTTGTTATTAGAGTACCACTACAATATAGGAGAAACAAGAAAAGAGAATATAAAACATAAAAAAGGCTACCAGTCATAAAGTTGGTACCCTTTTTTATGTATAAGAACTATGTGTATTCTTTTATGCAATACCGATATACTTTAAAGTTTTGGATGGAGTACTGTGATCAAAGAAGTGTTGTAAAAATGCGATATCAACACCAGATTTGTATGCACAATATCCCCAAGTTTTTCGAAGTGTATGTGAGCTAATCCCTTCTAAACCAACTTCTTTTGCAGCTTTGTTCAAAATGTACCATGCGTGCTGTCTTGTAATGGATTTTGTTCCTTTTTGAGACTTTAACAATGGTTCATTTCTTTTCCATGTTTTACGTTCTTTCATGTAATCTTCAATTGCGTGCTGTAAGTCTTCGTTTACAGCAAACCATTTATGTTTCTTTACTTTTTCATTGTAAAATAAAATGGAATGGCGAACATTTTCGTTTTCATCAATCACATCACCGACTTTTAATTGTAAGATTTCACTTACTTTTAGGCCCGAATTTACAGCTAATACGAATAATAAGCCATCACGTTTCGAAGATTGTAAAAGTATATTTTTGATTTTTTCTAATTGTTTTTCGTTTTGAATAGGTTGTCCTGCTTGTTTCATTTCACGCACTCTCCTCTTTTATATGTGTAAAGGAAAGGATTAACTTGGTTACTACTATAAAGGGAGAGTGTGAATTCCATGTGAACTCCTAGTGAAATTGAGACAAATTATTTGACTTCTTTTACTTTTTGTAAATCGAAATAAAACACAACACTATCATCGGTGTTATACACACCGTAGTTGGCACGGTGAAGTTCTAAAATGTTTTTTACAATAGATAGACCAAGTCCAGTTCCTCCAGTATGGCGGCTTCGTGAGGCGTCTAGACGATAGAAGCGATCCCATATTTTTTGTAAGCTTTCATCTGGAATTGGATTACCAGTGTTTTCAATTTCTACTTTTACTTTATCTTCTTTCTCTATAACGCGAATACTGATTTCTTTACCATCAGGTGTATAGCGGATGGCATTGCTGAGTAAATTCACAACAACTTGTTCAATACGATTTCGATTTGCTTCGACATATATAGAAGGATTTGCATCAATCTCTACTTGTAAGTGTTTTTCCTCCACACTAAATAATAGCTTTGTATATACTTGCTGAACAAGTTCACCAATGGAAAAGGCGGTCATTTCTAATTTATACGTGCCAGATTCTAATTTTGCTAGTTCCAGCATTTCAACGATGAGTCGATTCATATTTTCTGTCTCTTCTAAAATAACGTCCGTATAGTATGTGGTATCTTTGCTGACACCATCTTTAATGCCTTCTGCAAAACTTCTAATAACGCTTAGCGGTGTTTTTAATTCATGAGATACACCAGAAATAAATTCTTTTCGAGTTCTTTCTAATTGGCGTTCTCGCTCGATATCTTGTTGTAATTTCGCATTTGCGACATTTAATCGGTCAATGCGGTCTTTTAAGTTTACAGATAGTGTATTGATACTATTAGATAAACCACCGATTTCATCATCTGCTGAAACAGGTAATTTTTCACTAAAATCAAAATTAGCCATTTTTTTTGTAACACGATTCATTTTTATAAGTGGCTTAACAATGATTTTTGAATAATAAAAGGATAGCAAAATGATAACAAAAAATACGATGATTAATGCATAGACGTAATAATCTTTTAAAACGAGCATTGCTTCATCGACAGGCTGTAAGGAAGTCATTGCAAAAGCAAATTCTTTAATTTCTTTGTTTTCAATAATAGGTTGTACAAAAATTTGACTTTTAACTTCATCTTCGCCACCTATTGTATAAGTAGTTAATTTGTTTGGATCCGTTTGACCAAGCACGATAGATAATCCCAAGTGCTGAGCAGCTTGTAATATCTCTAAATTATTTGCAAGGCGAATCTCATTTTTTGAAGGAAGATGTATTTTAGAAATAACCCCTTCAAATGTATCAAAGTGAAGTGTTGGAGTTTTGGAATACTTGTTGTTCTGAGATTTTGGTAAATCAATATTAAATAGTTTAAAGTCAGATATAAGATTATCATTTTGCCATGAATTATAGGAGGTTCCAATTCGAGCAGGGATAATTATATTGTCTTTTAAAATTCCTGTTACTTGAATAAGAACATTATTTTTTAGCTGTAAGTTCATGAATTTATTGTATTCATCTATCGTTAAAATATTGTTAAGTGGAATCGAAAATGTTTTATTAGATGTAGTATCAACAATTTCAATATAATAATTATTTTCATCTTTTATAATTCCGTTGCGGTCTAAAAAAACGATGTCAGCATTGGTTTTTTCGTGAAACTCTTGTTTCAATTTTCTTGTTTCTTCAAATGAACCATCACTTTTTTTATAATTTGATAAAAACTTTTCAAAAGCAGTTTGGACGGTTTTTACTTTTTTATCGATATAAAATTTTTCTAAATATAGCGATTGTCCAATGAAAAAAAGGAGAAAAGTAATAGTAAATAGTGCTGCTGTTAATAAAAATAGTTTAAAGACGATACTTCTTTTTTTCACTTTTTCACCTCATAAAAGAGTACTTGTATAAATATTTTCTTTATTATAACAAACGTCAAAAGAAAATAGGAATTGAAAATCTGTCCCGCTCTGGAGTAGTTTTTTGTAAAAAGTCATATAAATTGTTAATGAAGTTGAATTGTATTTTCATTTTATATATGACAAAAAGAACTCGCCAGACGTATGACAAGTTCTTTTGCATATTACTGTTGAATTGCAGCATCTAAAGCGATTTCAATCATTTCGTTAAATGTAGTTTGACGCTCTTCAGATGTTGTTTCTTCTCCAGTGAAGATATGGTCACTTACAGTTAATACAGATAATGCGTTTACGCCGTATTTTGCTGCTAATGTATAAAGGGCAGTTGTTTCCATTTCTACTGCTAATACACCGTACTCACCTAACTTTTTAACCATGTCCATACTCTCGCGGTAGAACACATCTGCTGTTAAGACATTACCAACGCGAACGTGTAATCCTTTTTCTGTTCCAGCATCATATGCTTTCTTTAAAAGGTCGAAGTTTGCAGCTGGTGCAAAATCAAACCCTGGGAATATTAAACGATTCATATTAGAATCTGTACAAGCTGTCATTGCGATAATAACATCGCGTACTTTTACATCTTTTTGAATTGCGCCACATGTACCTACGCGAATTAAGTTTTTCACTCCATAGCTTTGGATTAATTCGTTCACATAAATAGAAATAGAAGGAACACCCATGCCTGTACCTTGAACGGAGACACGCTTTCCTTTATAAGTTCCAGTGAAACCTAACATGCCACGCACGTTGTTGTAGCAAGTTACATCCTCTAAAAATGTTTCTGCAATATACTTTGCACGTAATGGATCGCCAGGTAATAAAATAGATTCAGCAATCTCGCCTTGTTTTGCTTCAATATGAACGCTCATAAAAAAACCTCCTTGTTATGTATAGATATAAATTAACATCATTTGCATTATACACTAGGAACCCTACCAAGTGAACTACTTAGAGGGATGAGATTCTTTCGATACCTTGATTATTTTACGAGCAGAAGGGGTTGCTTAGTTTTCGCATTTTATTTATCTACTCAACTTTGTATAATCACTTGTCAAAGAACACTTCATCATTTTTGCGCAAAGTGAGGAGGAAGATTTCTTACCTAAAGTTAGTTAAAATCTTTTTCTTGTTTGTAGTATATACAGAGTATACTGTTTTCAATAGTTTGTTATTTAATGCACTATTTATGGTGAATTTTTCTTTTGGTGACTGTTTTCCTTTATTTTACAGAGGATATTTATACGAAAAAATAGAATGGATGTATAACAATATTCTGTTTGCAGAGATAGGTGCAATAATTGTGTCATAATTTATAAAAAGTATGGCAGGTGATTGTTTGAAAAATCTTGTCATTGGGCTAATTGCTTTACTATTTATTGTAGCTGGTGGATTCTACATGCAAAAGTATAAAGGAACGACAGAAACAACAGGGGATATTCGAGAGGTAAAATGGGATATAAAAAATAGAAAAGGAAATGAAAAAGTAGACATTAGCTTTCAATTGTTCAATAAAAATAACAATGAGGTTCGTGGAGTGAATGATCAGATTCGAGCGATTATTGTAGACGAACAGTTGAAAGGAATGCAGCAAATAAAACCTACATTTACTGGTAATGGCTCATATAAATTGTCTCCGGGTATAGCGAAAGATACCGCTTATACCATTTTCTTATATGAAGATCGTGAGAAGACAGAGCAATCATTTTCTAAGAAAGATTTTGGGGAAGAAGACAAGAAAAAACAAAAAAGTCTAGTTGCAGACACTGTACTTACAAAAAAAATTGGTGACTATCAAATGTCTCTTTTATTTGGGGCCCTGCATCCAAATGAAGCTGCTACATTAACATTCCAATTTCAGATGAAGAAAGGAGAAAGGGTGAAATTTAATTCTGATACAGGAGAACATGCGGCTCTTTATATTGTTGATGAAAAGAGAGAGCATTTTTTATATGCAGTTCCTACCAATGAAGACGAACAATTACAATATCGTATTACATTTCCGGAAGAAGGAATGTATAAAATATGGGGTACTTTTTATTTAAATGGTAAAAAGTACGAAAAAGAGTTTGTCATACAAGTTCAGAAACGAAAAAACAGCTAGAATTCTAGCTGTTTTTTCGTTTTCCTATTAATTTCGTTACGGCAAGCATTGTAATCGGTAAAGAGTGATTTTTCCGAAAGGCTAAATATTTTCCGCTCCATGCAGGTTTGTATTTTTCTTTAAAATGTCGTAATCCACTGAAACTATACGTATAACGGACATTGTTGAAAATCGCTGCAGCAACTCGTTCAGACCAAAACGATTGTGTTGATAAGCCAACATTAGAGAGCGGGGCCATACCGATATTAAAGGAGTGATAATCGTTTTCTTTTGCCCATTGGAATAAATGAATAAAGATTGCATCCATAATTCCACCAGGTGCATCAGGATAGTATCGCATTAAATCAACAGAAAGGATACCACTTTGATAAACTGGCATAAACGTTGTAAATGCAATGATTTTACCTTCAGCATCAGATAAAGTAGCGATAGGAGCACGGCTTATATATTCACGATCAAAGTATCCAAGAGAAAAGCCCTTTTCTTTTTTTCCATCAAGCCAAGCATCTGATACTTTTTTTAGCTCTTCGTATAACTCGTCTGAAAATGGTGGTTGATGAATAGCAAATGTATAGCCTTCACGTTCAAAACGATTAAAAGTAGCTCGTAATCCAGCGCGCTTTTTCCCCGATATCGTAAACGTATTTAAATCAACAACGGCTTCTTCACCGAGTTTAAAGAAGTTATAGCCAAAATCATGATATAAGCTCATCCATTTACTTTCAATTTGATAGAAGACGCAAATATACCCAAATCGATCCGCTGCAGCTAAAAATTCTTGTAGTACGGTACGGAAAGCAGAAGGATCTCCAATTGGGTCACCAAGTACAACAAGTCGTTTTCCAGTTGTTGAAAATAAAAGAAGTGCTTTTCCATCACTACTAAAGAAGAATTGTTTATCTCCTAAAAACCCTAAATGACTTAGTACATTTCCCCCATGCTCATCTAAGAAATTTTGCAAACGTTTATCGTTTGCTGGTTGCCCAGGAAATACACTACGGTAGCGATTCGCGATAAGAGAACCGATGAGTAAAAAGGTTGGAACAAAGAAAGCAGCTGAAAGTGCACTTCGTTTTACCTGTGTAATGTTGCGGACAACAAAATCTGGTTTGAAAGCTTCTTTTGCTCCAGCGAATAAAATACCTAAGTTTTTGTACAAGTATAATATTAGTAGTGAAAATATTATGGCTTTTACTACATCAGAAAGTGAAACTTCCATTTTCTCACGTACAAATCTTTTACGAAGCATATATAGTACAGCGAGTACAATGAGTAATATAAAAGTTTCTTCAATGTCAATCCCTTTTAGTGTGTTAAAAATGGCAGCTCCAATTAAAGAAACAATCGTCATATAGTAGGAACGTTTCGTTCCGTAGTAGATGCCTCTTGATAGAATAAGGAGAAGGATACCAAATGTTAACGACAAACTAAAAGAAATTTGAATCAAATGTTTTGGAGCTAAAATATGTAATGCATGAGCACGGTTTATACTTGTTGGTAAAATGGTTGATAAGATAACCATTAAGCCAGCAAAGACGGTTAGAGCAGCGGATGCCCATGAGCCTAATTTTCCTAAGAAATCACGTTGTAAGGTCCAAATGACACCTGTTGTTTCTAAGGCAGGCGCAATAAATGGCTTATCCTCAATCTTTTTAAGAGCGGCTCCTGTCATTTCAAAAGCAGCAAAAATTAAACCAAGGCAAAATGGTAAAATATAGTACACGAGGCGGTATAATAACATTGCGGGTAATAATACGCCTGTATCAATACCATATTGTCCCAAACCGGTTAAAAAGACAAGGTCAAATGAACCGAGACCACCTGGTACAAGACTAACAACTCCAGCTAATGCTGCAATGACATAAACCCCTAAAAACTTCTGGAAATCGATGTCAATTCCAAATAATATTAAAATAACATACATGACGATACCGGCAGAGAGCCATTCCACTAAAGAAACAATTGAATATAGAATGGTTGGATTTTTCTCCTCTTCTTGTCCTTCGGCAGGTTGCTGTTTTCGACTTTTAATTTTGGAAAATCCAATATATATCGGTACAAAAAGAGCAAAAAAGATGAGTACAGGCCATAACCAAGGTTTTTCATGCAGAATAAAACGTGTATCTAATATTCCGATAAGGCCGAGGAATGAGAGGATAGCTAATCCATTAATAAAAGCAGTTGTCATCCAAGCAATGCTTTTAATAAGCTTGCCACTCTCTTTTACATAGGGCCGATATAACATTGTTCGTATACCTGCTCCAACAAGGCCACCAAAACCAAGAAATCCATTTAATGTGTTGGCTGTCCATGAAACACGGAAGATTTTTTGCACGGGTATATCTGCTTTTAAATAACGAAGCATGACAAAGTCATAAAAGAACATTGTTGATACAGCAAATGCACCAAGTGTAATCGCTAAAAAAACTCCTCCAGTTGGAATGTTTTTAATTGTTTCAATCGCTTCACGAAATGAAATACCTGATAGTTCTTTTCGAGCTTGAAAGAATACAATGGTTAATACAACAAATGGGAAAATAATTTTCCCTATTTGTAAGAAACGTTTCCATGAAAACGACATAACTACAACTCTCCTTGTGTAAAAAAACTGAGACAATAATATTATTATGACAAACTTCAAGGAAAATAAAAAGGTAAATTAAAGTATACTAAAGCTATTTTTTATATAAAAATGAGATTTTGTATGATCTTTACTAAGGGAGACATCGGAAAATATTTTATTTATTCAGAAAATGAGTTAGAATAAAGCAAAAGAAGGAAGAGAGGGAAAGTGGATGATTATAATAGGTTATGCGGGATATGAGTTAGAAAAAGCACAACCTAATACATCTGAAGATTTTTTTAATAGATCTGAAGTTACATATATAGTAAATGATCAAAAGAAAAATCTTTCTGTATTATACGTCCGTTATTTTGAAGAAATTTTAGAAGAAATTACTCCTTTTGAAGGAAATCCAGTTTTTAAAATAGAAGAACAAGACATATATTTACGTGAT
>NZ_JBALQK010000072.1:0-25253 GCF_036965845.1 Bacillus sp. JJ1127
ATATTATATATAATGTATAATCCTACCCATTTTTTTAACCATAATCAACACTATTATTTAACATATTTTATTCGTTTTATAAAAATAAAAGTCGAATAGGAATTCTGTTTACTTTATAGAATATAAAAGGAGTAAATATTTTTAGTTGCATACGAAGGTTTGTTCTTATATGATAGATGGTGAAAGCGTTGTCAAAAAGAACGGCGATGGGAAAGGCGGGTAAATATGTTCCAGCGTGTTCAAACAAAGGAAGAACATTTTTGGTTCGAGCAACTGTGGGGAGATTTTTGTGAAGAAAGAGATTTAATGTTCGTAGAACGTAATTTAAATCCATCACGATTTTTATTAATAGAAGATCAGCACTATATCGGTACTGTAGAGTGTATTCGATATGTAGTGCCTGAACAATCAAATTCTGAGTTGTTCTATCCGTTTTCTGAAAATAATTTAGTGAAAGACTTAAAAAATGTTTATGAAATAGGAAAGTTAAGTATTGCGAAAACCTCTCGTGGGAGAGGGCATTTTAAAAGGCTAGCAGCTATTTTATTTATGCATGCTTTAGAAATGAAAGCGGAATGGTATATTGCTGTCGTTACAAAACGGATGTATATGTATTTATTTACACTTGGTTTTCCGATTGAGCCAATAGATAATCCCTTTAATTTTCATGATAAGTTGCAAGGTGTACCTGTACGGATTCATGCTCGAAAGGGAATAACACATCTATATTCATTGAAGGAATTTCGAGATATTATTCAAGGAAATGCTCATGCCCAAGCCCTTATTAAGGAATACAGTAAAAATATTATGTTAACAAACTAAATTGTCACAAATTTTTATATATTATTGTGATTGATATCACATCCTTCTCGTTCAATATACATTACGCTTTATTTGTAAGAATTGATTGAGGAAGGGATGGGATTGTATGTTTTGTTACCAATGTGAACAAACACCAACAGGTGGATCTAAAGTAATGGGTGTTTGCGGAAAAAACGAAACGATTGCAAGTTTACAAGATACAATTGTATTTGGATTAAAAGGAATTGCAGCTTATCGTACTCATGCAGCTCAGCTTGGGTATACAGATTCGTTTGTAGATGCTACAACGCATGAAGCATTATATATGACATTAACAAATTCAAACTTTAATGAACAAGAACATTTGGAAATGGCTATGAAAGTTGGGAAAGCTGCCTTACGAGTGATGGAATTGTTGGATGAGGCGCATACGAATCACTTTGGTGTTCCTGAACCTGTTCATATTACGCAAAATCGTGTAGAGGGTAAAGCGATTGTTGTTACAGGTCATAATCTATTTGCTTTAGAGGAATTGCTCAAGCAAACAGAAGGGAAAGGGATTCATATTTATACGCATTCAGAAATGCTCCCAGCTCATGGATATCCACAGTTAAAAAAATATAAACATTTAAAAGGGAACATCGGTAAAGCATGGTATGATCAGAGACGTCTTTTTGACAAATTTACAGGTGCGATTTTAGCTACAACGAATTGTGTAATGCCTATTAAAGGGTCGTATGCTGATCGTTTCTTTTCTTATGATATTGCTGGGCTAGAGGGCGTTCGAAAAATTGAAAATAATAATTTTGACCCATTGATTGAAAAGGCCTTGGAGTTACCAGAAGTATATATGGAGTCGGACGAACAGTTGTTAACAGGTTTTCATCATAATACGGTATTATCGTTAGCGCCAGAAATTATTGAAGCAGTAAAAGCAGGAAGAATTAAACGGTTCTTTGTGATTGCAGGTTGTGACGCTCCAGGAAAAGGCGGGGAATATTATCGTGAATTAGCGATGTCACTTCCGATGGAAACGGTTATTTTAACAACTTCTTGTGGGAAGTTTCGTTTTAATGATGTAGATTATGGGGTTGTACCAGAAACGCAGATTCCACGCTACATTGACTTAGGTCAATGTAATAACTCGATTTCAACAATAAAAATCGCAGCTGCTTTAGCGGCTGCTTTTCAATGTGAAGTGAATGAATTGCCGATTAGTATTGTGTTATCTTGGTTTGAACAAAAGGCAGTTGCCATTTTACTTGGGTTATTTAGTCTTGGAATTCAAGATATACGTATTGGTCCAAAAGCACCTGAATTTATTTCACCTGGTGTACTTCAAGTGTTGCAAGAGACATTTGGATTGAAAATGATCACGACTGCCACTGAAGATATGAAGTAAAAAAGCGTATTCTGATTAACTAGGGGGAAGTCAATCAGAATACGCGAACTCATAAGTGAAAAATATTAAAAACCAAATATACTTAAAATCATTTTACGACGCTTCGGTTTTTTTTCCCGTTCATATGTTGGCTTAATATCAGGTGTAATGTACAGTGGTTCTTCTTTCTTAAGATCCGCCTCTAGTTTCTGGATTCTGTCTAGCATTTCTTCTATTTCACGTCGATGTTGTAGCAATTGATAAGTAACAACATCATTCGCTTTATCTTTCATTTGTTCTTCCATTTGATCTAATCGCCGGGTAATTGCATTTAATTGTGTCACGAATTGCTCAAAATCATTTGAGGATTTTGTTTGAGAACTTGTATCTACATGAGAGCAATGATGATCTAACATTTGATCTAAGTCACTTTGTGTAAAAATGTAATGGCCATATTTGTTTTTTTCTATCTCGAGATTTAACTGTTGTGCAATCCGGACCACTGCCTTTGGGCTAATACCTAATTTTTTGGCAATAAAGGGTGTTTTATATTCCAAGATAATCCCTCCTATATATATCCTGTTGAATGATTTCGAGGTAATAAGCTTGTTACCTTCAAGAATGACAAAAGAAGTGCGGAATCGGCAAAGAAAGTGCTTTTTCACGAAAATGAGTCTATAAGCATATAAAGCTTCTAAAAAGAAAGGATTATGTCTGAATTTTGTAAGTATTCTTATTTGACGGAGGGAAAACATTTAGATTATCATAAATATAAATATCTTCTTTTATGTATGCATATAATGTATAAAAAGGTGATTACGAATGTAGAATTTTGTAAGATTATAAGTAATGTTACTTCACTTGAATAAATTTAAGTAGGAGGTGGCTTCCTTGCTTACACCGTAAGTAAGGACACATATTTGGACATATATAGTATAAGTATGGTGATTGTTTTAATTGCCTTATCTGCATTTTTCGTTGCGGCAGAATTTGCAATTGTGAAAGTGAGAGGCTCACGCATCGATTATTTGATTACAGAAGGTAATAAATATGCAAAGTCAGTAAAAACAATCATTACAAACTTAGACGAGTATTTATCAGCTTGCCAATTAGGAATTACAGTTACAGCTCTCGGGATTGGTTGGTTAGGTAAACCAGCGTTAAAACACATGTTTGATGTGCTGTTCGCAAGTTGGAACGTGTCTCCCCAGCTTGCAGAGATTATGGCTGTGATTCTAGTGTTTATGTTCATTACTTTTTTCCATGTGGTTGTGGGAGAGTTAGCGCCAAAAACATTTGCAATTCAAAAAGCAGAACAAGTAAGTTTGCTTGTTGCAAAGCCACTACTTTTCTTTTATCGTATTACTTTTCCTTTTATTTGGCTGTTAAACGGATCAGCTCAATATGTAACGAGAAAATTTGGTTTGCAAAATGCGAAAGATCATGAGGAAGTACATTCGGAAGAAGAATTACGTCTATTAATGTCGGAAAGTTACAAAAACGGAGAGATTAATCAATCTGAATTTAAATATGTAAATAAAATCTTTGAATTTGACGATCGGATTGCAAAAGAAATCATGGTACCACGTAAAGAAATGTATATTTTAGATAAAGATACACCAGTGAAAAAAGCATTACAAATAATGTCAAGTGAAAAATATACAAGATATCCAGTTGTCGATGGGGATAAAGATCATGTGATTGGTTTTGTAAACTTTAAAGATATTTTCACAGACTTTGTGAATCATGGTACTGTTAGTAAAGAAAAGGTAGAGCAGTATATCAGGCCTATTATTCTTGTTATTGAGTCAATCCCAATTCATGATTTATTTTTAAAAATGCAAAGGGAACGAACACATATTGCGATATTAATTGATGAATATGGTGGAACATCAGGGCTCGTAACAGTTGAAGATATATTAGAAGAAATTGTTGGAGATATTCAAGATGAATTTGATACGGATGAACAACCAGAAATTCAATGTGTCAGTGAAACAAAGACAATTCTAGAAGGAAAAGTGCTTGTTAGTGAAGTCAATACATTATTAGGTTTAACCATTGATGATGATGGTGTTGATACGATTGGTGGTTGGATTTTAACAAAGAACCTCGGGGTTGAGGAGGGAGATATTGTTGAAATTGAAACCTATAAATTTTGTGTGAAAGAGTTAGATGGTCACTATATTAAGAGGATAGAAGTGACGAAACCATCAGTACCGATTCTCATTTCAGAAACTGAAAAAGCTATATCACTACAAGAACAAATTAGCTCGTGAACTCTGCTTTTAGCAGAGTTTTTTTAGTGAGCAAAATGTTTTTTTATGCCAGGAGGCCGTGTTACAATAAAACAAGTCAGACCTTTAATGAAGTGAAGTATTTTTCGAATAAAATGAATGTACTTAAGAAGTTTTAGATTATACATATATTTGAAAGGAGCGTTTATATGAAGAAACATTTATATATAGATGGAGCGTGGAAGGAAGTAGAGGCGTATAAAACGTTGTATGCACCATACTCAGAGGAAGTACTAGCGGAAATTGCTCAAGGGACAGAGGAAGATGTTCAAAAAGCAATTTCTTCAGCGAAAAAGGCGATGAAAGAGATGGGGAAATTATCAGCATATGACCGCGCATCCATTTTAGAAACAGTTGCCCAAAAAATGCACGAGAGAAGAGAGGAATTTGCAGAAATTATTGCAAAAGAAGCGGCGAAACCTATTCGTGCAGCACGTGGAGAAGTAGATCGTACGGTACAAACATATAAGTTTGCAGCCGAAGAGGCAAAGCGTATATATGGAGAGACTTTACCGTTAGATGCAGCACCAGGAGCAGATGGTCGTATTGCTTATACTGTTCGGAAGCCAATCGGTGTTATTGGGGCCATTACACCATTTAATTTCCCACTAAATTTAGTTGCCCATAAAGTTGGACCTGCAATTGCTGCAGGTAACACGATTGTATTAAAGCCAGCTGACCAAACGCCGCTTTCATCTTATGCCCTTGTTGAACTATTTGAAGAAGCTGGATTACCAAAAGGGGCTTTTAACATTGTATCTGGGCGAGGCTCAATTGTTGGTGAAGCATTGGTAAAAGATGACCGTGTGGCTTCAATTACATTTACAGGAAGTCCAAAGGTTGGCATCGGTATTAAAGCAAAAGCCGGATTAAAACGTGTAACATTAGAGCTTGGTTCAAATGCTGCAGTAGTGATTGATGAAAATGTAGAATTAACAGAAGGAGTAATTGAGCGTGTGAAATGGGGAGCTTTTGTGAATAATGGACAAGTTTGCATTTCCATACAACGTGTATTTGTTCATGAAAATAAAATGGAAGAATTCACTGAGAAATTAACAAAGGCGATGGAAAAGGTAGTAGTAGGCGACCCGCTTCATGAAGAGACAGATGTTTCTGCGCTTATTTCCAAAAATGATGTTAATCGTATTGAGTTATGGATACAAGAAGCGGTAAAAGAAGGGGCAACTGTTTTGTGCGGAGGTAAAAAACGCGACGCGCGTATATTTGAACCAACTGTATTAACAAATGTTCCAAATCACGTTTCTGTCCAGTGTCAAGAAGTGTTTGGACCGGTTATGACGGTAAATACATTCCAAACATTTGAAGAAGCATTAGAAATGGTAAATAACTCACGATATGGCTTACAGGCTGGAGTATTTACAACTGATTTAACGAAAGCAATGCGAGCAATTGATGAACTAGAAGTAGGTGGCGTCATGATTAACGACATTCCAACATTTAGAGTCGATCATATGCCATATGGTGGTGTGAAAGAAAGTGGCACAGGACGTGAAGGAATTAAATATGCGATTGAAGAAATGACAGAAATGAAATTAGTTTGTATTAAAAAATAACGGGCATAAAAAGTAACAAAGGTACACTTGCAACTTGGACAAGTGTACCTTTTGTTTTCAATTGTGTTATTTCATTTCTTGTTTAAAAATAGCATCTTCAACATAAATTTGTTCTTTATCTATAGCTGTATTACGAGCTAAAACTAAACCAATTGGTGTATGTGTACCTTTATTTTGAACAATTGTGAAAGGGACATTTTTTTCGTTTGCTAATTTAATGTATTTTGATAAATGTGGGTAAGTAATGCTGCCATTTATAAATAGCTGTAATGATTGAGAAGAGCGCATGTTAGTGGCTACTTCTGTATACACATTGCTTTGCATCACTTGACCGATTGTTAAAGCGACTTCTACACGCTCACGTAATGTGCCTAAATACATATTACGTTCTTCTGGTTTGTTTTGCTTTTGGCCATAAATGCCTTCTTGGAGATAATCTTCCACATTTTTATTTGCCATATTTTTCACACCTTTCATTCTTATTGTACGCAAGAATCAAAAAGGATGCAAAAAAAGTCATTTTAAATATATGGTAGTTGATGTAGGGAGAAGGAAAATACCTGTCATTAATCAAAAGTATAATGAGTAATAAAAATAAAATTAACTTTATCAACAGAAATTAACAAAATGTGACAATAATCTCTTAACGAAATGTATTTTTTGTGTTAATATTCAAAATATATAGGGTATGTATCGCATGGAAATGGAGGGAATGGGGGTTTTTCCAATCGATAAGGATATTAAAGAAGTATTTTGTTCGCATTTAAAAGACAACAGGCACCAATTCGTAGAGAACTGGAAAAACAAAATGGTAATTTCTGAAAAAGATCCATTTAAGCAAGAAGTAGCTCGAAATGGAGAGAGTGTATTAGGGTTAATTATTGAATTTATTATGGAGGATAAGGATATAGCTTATCTTCAGCCGGTATGTGAGAAGATTGCGATTGAGCGTGCAGGGGCAGATGTGAATATTGGAGATTTTGTCTATAATGCAAACGTCGGAAGAAATGAACTATTTGAGGCGATGTGTGAATTAGATGTTAATGCTCGTGAACTGAAACCAATTATGACAAAAATACATACTTGTTTTGACAGATTAATTTATTATACCGTTTTAAAGTACTCGGAAATTATATCAAGAAATTTAGAGGAAAAACAGCAATATATAAATGAAACACATAAAGAAAGATTGACGATTTTAGGACAAATGTCGGCTAGTTTTGTTCACGAATTTCGAAATCCATTAACCTCAATTATGGGATTTGTAAAATTGTTAAAATCAGAACATCCCAATCTATCATATTTAGATATTATTTCACATGAATTAGATCAATTGAACTTTCGAATTTCGCAATTTTTACTTGTTTCTAAAAAAGAAATATGGAATGAATCTGAACGTTTTTGGCTTAATGACTTATTTCATGATATTATTCAGTTCTTATATCCAAGTATAGTAAATGCCAATGTTTCAATTGAAAAAAACTTACCATATCCTATCCCATTTGTCGGGTACCGTAGCGAAGTGAGGCAGGTTTTTCTAAATATTTTAATGAACTCAATTGATGCTCTCGAAGCGGTTAAAGAAAATCGTAAAATTATTATCGATGTACGTGAAGATGAAGAAATGATTTATATTGTGATTAAAAATAATGGGCCAATGATTCCGGTGGAAAATATTGAAACCATTTTTGAACCATTTGTCACCACAAAAAAATTAGGAACGGGTATCGGATTGTTTGTGTGTAAACAAATTGTTGAAAAGCATAATGGATCGATTACGTGTCAATCCAATTTTGAGTGGACAGAATTTCATATTACATTTCAAAAATGAAATGAAAAAAGTCTGCACCATAATACTATGGTGTAGACTTTTTTAATTTGTAAGAATAACGGCTTCTACGTTTGGAGATTGAGTAGAATAGCCTACAAGTGAAATTGTGTAGATTGTATTTGGTTCAACTTTTACTTTCGGAATTGTGACAAGAATTTTTTTTGTATCAGCAAGTGAAATTTCAATATCAGCTGTACCAGGACTTACTTGTAAATAATCTGTTATTTGTTTAAAGAGTACGTTCTCGAATAAATGATCACCATCTTTTAATGAAACGTTAACAACAGGGGTATCAGGTGATAAGTGTGCAAATCTTATTTTTGCTTGACCAGATGGTAAATGAGTATTATCAAGTATTGGCTGTAGTTGGATATGTGAATTGTTACCGAGTACGGCAAGCGTATAGGAATGGTTTCCCATCATGGGTACAAGTGCTGAAAAAATAGGCGTTTCATTATCAACAGGAACAATATCAATGCGGTATTGTCCTTGTGCTAAGGAAAAATAAGGACTGAGCTGTTTAAAAGAAATATTTTTGATTACTCTCTGTCCATTCACTAAAATATCAATAGGTGGTGTATGAGAAGATGCGTGGAAAATTCTTATATGGGATGGTAATGTTGCTTCTTGAGACTCACGTTTTTCATACGCATGTACAAGCTGTGTGATTGCATGATGATACTTCATAGATAATTCTATATATTTTTTAGGATTTGTATATTGATAGTAGCGGGCAAGTTGCTCATAACGAGCTGCTTCTTGTCCGTATTTTTCAATTTCAGATTGAGCCATGGAAACGCCTCCTTTGTCATCACTATAACTATATGCTTATTGGAAAAGGTGTTATGCAAAAAACTTACTTTTCCAAAAGGAAACCGTTATCCCAAGTGTTAAAATGACAACAGCTGGTTTGTTTGATGTCACTAATTTTAAATATATACAAATTGCACGATTCAATGTAAGTAAAAGAAGTCTGAACTAAACTATGAATTTTTTCATTTCTAGGCAAACACACATACAAAATAATGGTTGTCCTACATAATGTAAAAATGAAATGTAAATTTAAGTTATGGAGGAGAGGAATAAGTAATGTGGGGCTATGGATATCCCGGTAGTTATTGTGGATATGGTTATGGCGGACATGGCGGCGGAGGCTGTGGTACGGGTTATGGATTTGCGTTATTAGTTGTACTGTTTATTTTATTAATTATCGTTGGAGCATGTTGGGTGCGTTAATAATCGATAAAGAGCGTCATGCTGAACTGGTTAATATGGTTAATCGGTTCTTTTTTTTCTGGAAAAAAGAACCGATTAAGAAATAAGGATATTTATCATTTTAACCGAGAAGCCCCCTTCCTCTAAACGAAGTGAAGGTGGGGGTAGTTCAATTTGGAGAATAAGTGATTTTAGAGTGGAACAAGTTAAATGTTTTGTGATGAAAAAAAATAGAATTGTGAGAAATTTGTCTAATTTTGTTTAAAAGTATGAAATATAAACTACATAAATAGGAAGGAAATTGACGGGAGTTTCGTCGAAGTTTACACAATGTCAGCGTTTTTGAGAGGCTGATGTTATGATAAGAAAATAATTTGTTAGTGTGTTTTTAGGCTCGTTTTTTATAGGGAGGGGGATGTTTAAGCAATAAAGAGCGTTTAGTTTTTAAATACATTTCTGAATTTTTGTTTTTTCAGCACTTATTTGTATATTTTATAATAGTTTTTTCATAGATTCACTGCGCTTGCAGAGGATTCTTTTTTATGAAAGAAACGTCAATTTTCTTCATATATATATACAAATTGGAGAAATGGGGGAGCGCTATGCGCGATTACTTAATTAAACCACTTGTTGGTCAACCGTATCCGATGATTTCACACGGAAAAGGTGTATATTTGTATGATCAAAATGGTAACAAATATTTTGATGGTTCGTCAGGAGCGATTACGGCTGGTATCGGACATGGTGTAACAGAGATTGCGGAAGTAATTAAAAAGCAGGCGGAGGAGATTGCTTTTGTCTATCGATCACAGTTTACGAGTGAACCAGCAGAGAAGTTGGCAAAGAAATTAAGTGATTTAAGTGTAGGAGATTTAAACTGGAGTTTTTTCGTAAATAGTGGTACAGAAGCAAATGAAACGGCTATGAAAATTGCAATTCAGCATTTTCAAGAGCGAGGCATTCAAGGGAAACATAAAATTTTGTCAAGGTGGATGAGTTATCATGGCATTACGATGGGCGCTTTATCAATGTCCGGACATCCACTACGTCGGCAACGTTTTGTATCTATTTTAGAAGATTATCCAACTGTGCCAGCACCTTATTGTTTCCGGTGTCCTGTGCAAAAGGTATATCCAACTTGTCAGCTTTCTTGTGCGACAGAATTAGAACGTGCAATTGAGCGGATTGGAGCAGAACATATTGCAGCTTTTATAGCTGAACCAATTATTGGTGCTGCTGGCGGTGCAGTTGTGCCACCGAAAGAATATTATAAGGTAATTAAAGATATTTGTAACCATTACAATATTTTATTTATTGCCGATGAAGTTATGACAGGTCTTGGCCGCACGGGTGCATGGTTTGCGATGGAACATTGGGGCGTGGAACCAGACATCATGACGCTTGGAAAAGGCCTAGGTGCAGGTTATACACCGATGGCAGCAACGGTTGTAAGTGATCGTGTGATGGAACCGATTTTACGGGGGTCACGTTCTGTTATGAGTGGGCATACGCTAAGTGCAAATCCATTATCCGCAGCGACAGCTTTAGCTGTTATTGAATATATGGAAAAACATAATCTACCTGAAAAAACAGCTGAAAAAGGAGAGTATTTAATTAAAGGGTTACAAAAAATCCAACAAGAATCGACGATTATTGCCGATGTACGTGGAAAAGGATTCTTGATTGGAGTAGAATTGCAACCGTTTACAAAATCATCTGAACTTATTTCAGTTGCAGCGAAAAATGGACTTCTTTTATACCAAGCTGTTTCAGGGCAAGCAGGAAAAGAGGATAGCGCACTGCTTGTTGCACCACCAATGACAACTACATATTCTGAATTAGATGAATTACTTTCAATTTTTGCAAAAAGTGTGGAAGAGATGATGCAAAAAGGAGGGCATAGTATCGCATGACAACCATAACAAATACATTTGGTAAATTAAAAGAAATTGACGAGGTTATTTCGTTGTTTCATGATGATATGACATTAATGTTTGGAGGATTTGGCGGGATTGGATCCCCTCCGTCACTCATACAAGCCATTGTAGAGAAAGGGATTGCGAATTTACATTTAATTGGAAATGATACGGGGTTTCCGGATGTAGGAATTGGTCGTCTTGTGACAAATGAGAGAGTAAAATCGCTCATTACTTCTCATATTGGTTCGAATCCAAATGCAGGAAGACAATTAAATGAAGGAAGACTACAGATTGAATTTTCACCACAAGGAACATTAGCAGAGCGAATTCGAGCAGGCGGCGTAGGACTTGGTGGAATTCTTGTTGATGTTGGTGTTGACACAATTGTAGAGGAAGGAAAACAAACAGTCGAAATGAGTGGGAAAACCTTTTTAGTGGAAACAGCTTTAACCGCTGAAGTAGCGATTGTATATGCAAAAAAAGCAGATCCATTTGGTAATCTTGTATTTGATAAAAGCGCTCGTAATATGAATCCACATGTGGCAATGGCTGGGGATATTACAATTGTTGAGGTCGAAGAAATTGTTCCACTTGGAAGTTTAGATCCTGAAGAAATTGTTGTTCCAGGTGTTTTTGTAAATTATATCGTGCCATCGGAAGGAGTGAACTGGAAATGGGTATGGGAGTAGAAGTGAGAGATAAGATTGCAAAGCGTGCTGCGAAAGAGATACAAAATGGGATGATTGTTAATTTAGGAATTGGTATCCCTTCTCTTGTACCTAACCATTTACCAGAAGATATGCATGTGATGTTTCATGCAGAAAACGGTATTGTTGGAATGGGCCCAACGCCTAGTAAAGGAAGCGAAGATGGAAACTTATGTAATGCGGCTGGATTGCCGACGTCGCTTATTACAGGAGCAAGTTATTTCGATAGCTGTATGGCATTTGGGATGATTCGAAAAGGATTACTTGATATAACTATTCTCGGTTCCTTGCAAGTGAGTGAGAACGGTGATTTAGCCAACTGGATTGTACCAGGAAAACGCGTTCCGGGTATTGGCGGAGCGATGGATTTAGCACAAAAAGCAAAGCGGGTTGTTGTTGTGATGAATCATGTTGATAAATATGGAAACGCAAAAATTGTTTCAGAATGTACATTACCGTTAACGTCGAAAAAATGTGTGGATTTAATTATTACGGATATGGCTGTAATGGAAGTTACTTCTGAAGGTTTAGTACTCCAAGAGCTAATGAGCCCTTATACAGTAGAGGATGTGAAACAAAATACGGAGGCATCTTTTCATGTAAGTTCTAATTTACTTGTGATTGAATGAGAGGAGCTAACAAATTATGAAGCAATTAAAAAAACAAGTATGTGATTATATTGAAAGTCATGAAGGAGAAACTATAAAGCTCTTACAACGATTAATTCAAGAAAAGAGTGTATCAGGTGATGAAAGCGGTGCACAAGCAATTGTAATTGAAAAGCTACGAGAATTAGGCTTAGATCTCGATATTTGGGAGCCTTCTTTTACAAAAATGAAAAATCATCCTTATTTTGTATCCACACGAACAAGTTTTTCAGATAGTCCGAATGTTGTTGCGACTTTGAAAGGAAGCGGCGATGGAAAGTCCATGATTTTAAATGGACACATTGATGTTGTACCAGAAGGTGATGTAAATCAGTGGGAACATCATCCATATAGCGGTGAAAGAGTAGGGAATCGTGTATATGGTCGTGGAACTACGGATATGAAGGGCGGAAATGTAGCTCTTATGCTGGCGATGGAAGCGATTATAGAACTGGGTATTGAATTAAAAGGAGATATTTATTTTCAAAGTGTAATAGAAGAAGAGAGTGGCGGAGCGGGTACTTTATCGGTAATTTTGAGGGGGTATAAAGCGGATGGCGTTATTATTCCTGAGCCGACAAATATGAAGTTTTTCCCGAAACAACAAGGTTCCATGTGGTTTCGCTTGCATGTGAAAGGGAAAGCAGCTCATGGTGGTACTCGTTACGAGGGAGTTAGTGCAATTGAAAAAAGCATGTTTGTCGTTGAGCATTTAAGAAAGCTAGAACAGAAGAGAAATGAACGGATTACAGATCCATTATATAAAGAAATTCCAATCCCAATTCCAATCAATATTGGGAAAATTGAGGGCGGTAGCTGGCCAAGTTCTGTTCCGGATTCGTTAATTTTAGAAGGAAGATGTGGAATCGCGCCGAATGAGACTATAGAGGCGGCAAAAGAGGAGTTTGAAAATTGGGTGAGCCAATTAAAAAATATTGATCCATGGTTTGAAGGGTATCCAGTAGAAGTAGAGTGGTTTGGAGCAAGATGGGTTCCTGGTGAATTGGATGAGAAGCATGTGCTTATTACAACGCTTCAAGATAATTTTGCCCAAATTGAAGGGAAAAGTCCCGTTATAGAAGCAGCTCCTTGGGGGACAGATGGCGGGTTATTTACACAAATCGCTGATGTGCCAACGATTGTATTCGGGCCAGGAGAGACAAAAGTAGCTCATTATCCAAATGAATATATTGAAGTCGATAAAATGATTACCGCAGCAAAAATTATTGCATGTACGTTACTAGACTGGTGTGAGGTGAAAAGATGAAATATTATGAATCATTTAGAGAACAGACGAAGCATTATACTGTAGAAGGAGTGTTAGATTATTTTAATAAACGCATTAGAATAGATCATTATACAGGAAATGTTGAAAGCATTACACAAACAATAGATGAATTAACAGAGAAGCACTCTTTCACAAAATGTATTATAAAAGGAAAGGGAGAGCATGTTTCAACATGGCTCTCCTTCGGTTTCTTATTGGAAGCAACCATACCGCATTATTTTCAAGGGCATGATGCGTACTTTTTCGTGAAGTATCGTAATGATGAAAGACGAAATAGTATTCATTGGGTGGAAGAAGACAATATTATAAGCGGTGTAAGAGCAAAAGAAGTAAAGGAAAAAGAAATTCCTGAGAAATTTGTGTTAAGAAAAGCGACAGAAGCAGACGCAGAAGAGTTAGCAGATGTGTTCGGAAAAGTGTTTGAAATTTACCCAACACCTTTAAATGAAGCGAGTTATGTGAAGCAGACGATGAAGGAAGATACAATTTATTACCTATATGAATTAGAAGGACGCATTATTAGTACTGCTTCTGCTGAAATGAACGTGAAAGAAGGAAATGCAGAATTAACGAATTGTGCTACTTTACCTGAATATCGAAAACATGGATTTATGAAAAGTTTACTTGTTAAGTTAGAGGAAGACCTTCAAGAGAGAGCTATTTTTTGCTCCTATACGATTGCTCGCTCTCTTTCTTTCGGAATGAATGCAGCCTTTCACCAGTTAGGATATACGTACACAGGAAGACTTGCGAATAACTGTTATATTTTCGATAAATTAGAAGATATGAATATATGGACGAAAGATTTATCCCGCATGAACGGGCAGTAATACCCACCTTAAGATTCAGAGAAAAGCGAAGAAGATTGGTGGTAGACAAACGGCCCGTAAAAGCCTAACTGGTGAGAGCTTTCCATCAGCGAAGGATGAAGAAAACCTCCGCTGATGGAAGTTTCATTTTATCTAGCCATAAAGTAAAAAATATGAGTAAGGCGTAAGATATATAAATTTCACTAAAAAATAGAACGGAATCGTCATGCTTACAATCGCACACAGGGATGCCGAAAATTCGGCATATAATTTGCTGGATTTTTGGCAAGAGGGGGGATGACATTGCTGGCAGTTTCGACACAAGAAGTCATTGAAGCGATTTTAGGCAGTATTGATGAAGCCATCCATGCAGTGGATGAAAATGGTATTACAATTTTTTACAATACGGTTGCGGCGAAACATGATGGATCAAAGATTGAGAATGTATTAGGGAAACATTTATTAGAGGCATTCCCATCGTTATCGCGAGAAACGAGTACACTTATGAAAGTTTTAGATACACAAAAGCCAATCTCACATCAAGTTCAGCGCTATCAAAATTTAAAGGGAGAAGATGTTTGTACTGTAAATACAACGTTACCTATTTTCATAGAGGGAAGTATTGCAGGTGCTGTTGAAATTGCAAAAGATTATTCCACGATTCAAAAATTAACGGATACGATTGTTGATTTACAGTCAAAAATGAAGCGTTCTTCCAGTAGAAAATCTATTAAAAAGCATGTTGCGTTTAATACAATTGTGACGAATGATTCACGTTTTAGTCAAACGAAAGAGTTGGCACAAAAAGTAGCACCGACAGACGCAAATGTTTTAATATATGGTGAAACAGGAACAGGAAAAGAATTATTTGTACAAGCGATTCATGAGGCTTCAAAACGAAAAAACAAACCATTTATTGCACAAAACTGTGCTGCTCTCCCAGAATCACTATTAGAAAGTTTATTGTTTGGAACGACAAAAGGTAGCTATACTGGAGCGATTGAACGGGCGGGGTTATTTGAACTTGTAGATGGAGGGACATTATTTTTAGACGAATTAAATTCGATGCCCCTTGATCTGCAGGCAAAAATGCTTCGTGTATTAGAAGATGGGGTAATTCGCCGCATTGGTGATAATAAAACGAGAAAAGTAGATGTCCGTGTCATCACTGCGATGAATCAGCCTCCAGAAGTATGTTTACGTGAAAATAAGATTCGTACCGATTTATATTATCGATTAAATGTATTTTCTTTATATATTCCACCACTTCGTGAACGAAAAGAAGATGTATTATTGTTGGCATCTTACTTTTTAAGAGACTATAACAAGGAATATAAAAAAGAGGTACTTCATATTGATAAGGAAACGAAAGAAAGGTTACTAGCGTATCATTGGCCTGGAAATGTGAGAGAATTAAAACATACCATTGAACATGCAGTCATCATTGCAGAAGGAACTTCGTTAAACACTTGTTGTTTGCCACGTACATTGCAGAAGGACATTCCAAAGAAGAAAAATATTTTACCGTTACGTGAGGTACTCCACCAAACAGAAAAAGAATTAATTGATAGCGCCTTAATAGAGACAGAAGGGAATATCTTGCAAGCTGCTAAATTACTAGGTATTCCAAGACAAACGCTGCAATATAAATTGAATAAGTATGACAAAACCGCCGAATAATCGGCGGTTTTTTATGAGTTTGCACCAATAAAAGAGCGTTTACATATATAAAGAGTAACGAATATGATACTGAATACGGTGTTATAACAAAACTAGAAAAATATTTTCTTCCATATATAATAGGATATTCTTCATGATAACGTACCAAGAATATAGATTTGGCATAATTATTGCTTATATAAAAATTGAGCGTAAAAAAAGGGGGAATAGCAATGTTACATGATGTATATAAACCAAATCGTCATTGGAAAGATATTGAATTATGGAAAGATGTCACAGAAGAGCAATGGAATGATTGGGTTTGGCAATTAACGAATACGATCAAAACGTTAGATGATTTAAAGAAAGTAATCAATTTAACACCAGAAGAAGAAGAAGGTGTTAAAATTTCAACGAAAACGATTCCGTTAAATATTACACCGTACTATGCTTCTCTTATGGATCCTGATGACCCACGCTGTCCGATTCGGATGCAATCTGTACCGATATCGGAAGAGTTATATAAAACGAAGTATGATTTAGAAGATCCGCTTCATGAAGATGAAGATTCACCAGTTCCTGGTTTAACACACCGTTATCCAGACCGCGTTTTATTTCTAGTAACAAATCAATGTTCGATGTATTGTCGCTACTGTACACGTCGTCGTTTTAGTGGACAAATTGGAATGGGTGTACCGAAAAAGCAATTAGATGATGCGATTGCTTACATTCGTGAAACACCACAAGTACGAGACGTGTTAATTTCTGGTGGTGATGGTCTTCTTATTAATGATAAAATCTTAGAATATGTATTAAAGAACTTACGAGCAATTCCACATGTGGAAATTATTCGGATTGGAACGAGGGCCCCAGTTGTATTCCCACAACGTATTACAGAAAATCTATGTAATATTATTAAAAAATATCACCCAGTATGGTTAAATACGCACTTTAATACTTCTATTGAAATCACAGAGGAATCCAAACTGGCATGTGAAATGCTTGCAAATGCAGGGGTCCCAGTTGGAAACCAAGCGGTTATTTTAGCAGGAATTAATGATAGTGTACCGATTATGAAAAAGCTGATGCATGATTTAGTGAAAATCCGTGTTCGTCCATATTATATTTATCAGTGTGACTTATCGGAGGGAATCGGTCATTTCCGTGCTCCAGTTTCAAAAGGTTTAGAAATTATTGAAGGATTACGTGGACATACGTCTGGTTACGCAGTGCCAACGTTTGTTGTCGATGCGCCAGGCGGAGGTGGGAAAATTGTCCTTCAGCCAAACTATTTAATCTCACAAAGCGCCGATAAAGTTGTGCTTCGAAACTTTGAAGGAGTTATTACAACTTATCCAGAACCAGAAAACTATGTGCCAGGAAGAGCAGAAGGTTACTTTAAAGAGATTTATCCAACATATGAAGAGAAGCGCTCTGATATAGGCGTAGCAGGATTGATGAGCGATAAGAAATTCAATCTTGTTCCGGATGATTTACAACGTATGAATCGCCGGAAAGATTATGAAACAAATGAAACACATTCTTCTTTAAAAGATAAACGAGATAAGCGTGATCAGTTAAAAGATAAAAAATATCAAGCCCAAATGGCGAAGTTAGAAGAAAATAAAGAAGCTGAGGGTGACGCAGTATGAATTGTATGTGGTGTGACAGTACAGAAGCGAAAGAAAGTCTGAATACTGTATATTGGGAGTTACCAGATGGTACAAAAGCCATTGAAATCCAAAAGACACCATGCATTTCTTGTTCATCATGCGGAATGGACTATCAACCTGATCATATTGTAAAAGAAATTGAAGATCAGTTGTTTTTAATTTATACAAAAGATTTACCAAAACAATTGACATATGAAGAGTTAATGGAACGACCGCGCCTATTAAAGAGAAATTATTTTGACTTTTAACCAGCGATTATGCTGGTTTTTTTCTTTTTACCCTTGTATAATGTACCCAAGTTAGAAAGGTAGGGAATATTTTTGAAAAAGTCATTTTACCATTATATGATGAAGCATCGTGCATCTTTAGTCAAAAACGAAATATCTGATTTAGCTGAAGCTATGTATGATGATTTAAGTTTCCCAAAACAATCAGAAGATTACGATGAAATTAGTTCGTACTTAGAACTAAGTGGATTACTGGGAAGTATGTCTATATTTGATGAAGCATGGGGACTGTATATACAAGAAAGATAACTATCAAAACATATACAAATATATTTGTATCGGTACATCACTCTATAAAAGTGATGTATTTTTTTATGGAAAAAATTTTTCGAATATAAGCTCATGTGATAAGCGTTTTTCTATCGTTTGCATATACTGTTATCAAAATCACGGCTTTGAAAAGGAGAGATATAGATGTCCAGCAAAAAACAACCTAAATATAATGTCGGAGATATAGTCGTGATTACGCTATATGGAACCGTTGGTAAAATCACAAATATGAAAATGTTAGATGGTGTTTATGTATATGAAATTAATAATCATGATGGATATTATGTGGAACAAACCCTGCAACATGTTACAGAACAGGAAATGAAAAAAGGTGAAACAGAATGGATTGAATTACGCTATCATTTTACGTTCGGTGATCTTGTGCAAGTGACAGGTTATGATAAAGACGTCTTTCGCATTGTTGGCTTTCGTACAGAAGTATGGCGATATAAAAATGATGCGTGGGAAGATACAATATATGAGTTATCAAGAATTACAGACGGCGAGTGGCTTGAGGCTGATGAATCCGACTTAACATTACTCGCAAATGCACAAACAGCAAACGCTATTTTAAAGAAAATGAAACAAGATAAAGCTGGAATGAATAAATTAGATTTAGGAAAATTGAAGTCGATAAATAATTCGAAAAAGGTAAGTATTAAAACGAATAAGCAAGAGATTATTGATGGGTTATTAGATATTTATAATGACTATCAATTATTATATGAAACATTTCAGGATGAAGAATACAAAATTGTAATGGATGTTGTTCATAGTTATTTAGTCAAATTAACAGAGAAGAAATAGTGAACTAGAAAGTAAGAAGGAATTGAACAAAAATATATGCTGTATAAGGTATACCCACAATGATTAAAAAAATAAAAAGCCATTTAATAAGAGAGTCTGCCCATTTGTCTTCATGCATGAACTCTTCTTTTCTTTGTTCTATTTCATATTGATAGTCCATTGTTATTTCCTCCTTTGGATAGCTTGTACTACATCGTATGTTGCAACCTTAGGCAATATGACTGATACCTGTAATATAAAAAAAGAAAATCTATTTTTCTAATCTCATATACATAATTTTGAAATTCCTTCATAAAACAGAAATAAAGGAGTGATGCTCATGAAGGAAATTGAAGTCGTGATTGATACGGAAGAAATTGCGGAGTTTTTTTATGAGCAACTAATCGAAAGAGGGTATGTACCGAAACGAGAAGAAATTGAAGATCTTGCTGACATTACGTTTGAGTATTTACTAGAAAAATGTATGATTGATGAAGTATTTGAAGAAGATGAAGAGTGAAAGTAACGGCGGGATAGACTCGTCGTTTTTTTACTCTTCAAAACATAGTCCTTCTTTACAAACTTGTCACAGCACCTAGGGGGAAATTATTGGTATAATAGAAAGGAAATTTTATACAAGAGGTGAAGGGATGTTCAAAAAAATTATTGATTCTGTATTCGGAAAGAAGAGTAGACATCGTTCGTATTCAAGTAGCGATTATCGCCATAGAGGGCATTCATATTCAAGTAGCGACTATAATAAGAGACGTCCATCTCATGGTTATGGGCATCAGCACTATAAAAGAAAGCGTAAGAGTCGTAGTTTCTTTTCAAGTAGTTGATGAATTGGCGTAAGATAATAGCTTGGTTTGATAGACCACTGCGTAAGAATACAATTGTTGCACAGCGTTATAAGATTGAATCAGTAATTGGAATGGGGAGCTATGGGTTTACTTATATCGTGAACGATTTACAGACAGATGAGAATAAAGTATTAAAACAATTGAGACAAAGCAAACAAAGATATATGTCTGGCAGAAAATCATTTGCGCAGGAGCAAGAGATTTTAGCGAAGTTAGATCACCCAGCAATCCCAAGTTTATATGATCACTTCATATGGAAGAAGCAGCCATTTTTTGTAATGGAATACATGCCGGGGAAAAATTTTGAGGATTTTATTTTCTTAGATGGTCATGTATATGAAGAATATGAAGTTTTTTGTATTTTAGATAAAATATTGGAGATTGTCTCCTATTTTCATAATAAAGGTATTATTCATAGGGATTTAAGAATTCCTAATATTTTAATGGAAGAGAATCAGATTAGTATTATTGATTTTGGATTAGCGAGATTGAAGGGAGAAGTCGATGAACGAGCGTCCTCCTATGAAGGTGAACAAGCCTTTATGCGAGAGATTCATTATCGTAGCGACTTTTATGCACTTGGTCACTTTACGTTGTTTTTGCTATACGCTGGTTATGAATCTAATAATATAAAAGAAAAACCGTGGTATGAAGAGTTGCAATTAGAAGAAGAAAACCGCGAAATTATTATGAGAATGCTACAAATGAAAGTTCCATATTATGGAAATATACAAGATGTTAGAAAAGATGTACGCTATGTATTAGAGAGGATGGAAGATTAATGTTTCAAAAGTTTTTAGCAAGCGTTGGAATTGGAAATGCAAAAGTGGATACAGTTCTTGAAAAAGATGAATATATGGTAGGAGAAGAAATTGCTGGTGTGGTTCAAATTACTGGAGGATCGGTTAGCCAACAAATTGAAAGCATTTACTTAATATTATCAACATCTTATGTGCGAGAAGTAGATGATAAAAAGGAGAATGTGACATTTGACTTAGAACAAGTGCGTTTAACAGAGCCTATTAGCATAGAACCGAATGCAAGAATGGAAATTCCATTTTCATTCTCGATGCCCATTGAAGCTCCACTTACTTTTGGAATGAAGACGGTTTGGATCTATACAGGTCTTGATATTAAGCGAAGTATTGATCCATGTGATCTTGACTACATTCAAGTATTACCAAATGCATTATTAAACAGCGTATTAGATAGTGTAAAACAATTGGGATTCGATCTTCGTCATGCAGAGTGCGAAGAATTGCCACATCGTTTGCGCAATCATATCCCGTTTGCGCAAGAACTTGAATTTGTACCAGTATCTGGACAGTATTATGGAGAATTAGATGAATTAGAATTATTGATTCTACCACGTGCTTATGATCGATTGGACATCATTATGGAAGTAGATAGGAAAGCGCGTGGACTGGCAGGCCTATTTTCCGAAGCGTTAGATTTAGATGAAAAAGTAATTCGTTTTACTGTGACTCGCGAAGACATTCCATCGATGCAACAAAAAATTAACAGTTATATTTCTTACTAAATCATGCATAAAAAAGAAATGGAGAGGAAAACTAAAACAACCGCTCCATTTTTTTATATTGTGAGGTTATGTATGTGAAACGATATCGACATTTATACTTGTTAAGTTGTACATTGCTCATTTGTTTTGTCGTATTATCACTTTCGTATCATACCGCTTGTATTGAGAAATTTGATGATGTTATTACACAATTTATTCAAAGTTTCCGGAACGAGTATGTAACATCGTATTTCATTTGGATGTCTTATATCGGTTCAAAAAGAATATATTTTCCATTACTCATTATAATGGTAATGTATTTTCTCATACGAAAAAAGTTGTTAAGTGCGTTATTTTTAATGATTAATTATTATGGATCTCGCTATTTTAACAACATGCTCAAGTTATGGTATGAGCGTCCAAGACCCGATGTGTCGCAACTTGTTACAGCGACTGGATATAGTTTTCCGAGCGGTCATGCGATGAATGCTACGGCATTTCTAGGGTTTGTTGCTTATGTAACCATTACTGAACATCGTATTGCATTGCACAAAAAGTTGTTGATTATTTTTATCACATGTTTCCTAGTATTTTCAATTTCTGTTAGCCGTGTCTATCTTGGTGTTCATTATCCATCTGATATATTAGCTGGATGGGCAGCAGGGGGGAGTTGGCTCATTTTATGTATTATATTTCACCAAGCATTCATCAAAAAAGAACCTATGTCGTCATAGGTTCTTTTTGCATAGGCTCAACATGAATATGAGTGTATAAAATTCCAAACTTTTGTCGTAACATATCTTCAATTTCATCAGTAATGTAATGGCTCTTGCTTACTTCCATATGAGCATCTACTTCAATGGTAATATCTACATACGTTTGATTTCCATACATACGGGCACGAATATCGACAATATGTTCAACACCTGAAACAAGCTTGACGGCTTGCGAGTATTCTTCCATTTTTTCGGGATCAATTCCATCTGTTAACATATGGGAAGCTTCTACAAAGATGTCCCATGCAGTTTTACAAATAATCAACCCTACAACTAAGGCGGCAATTGGGTCAAGTATAGGCATATTGAATTGTGATGCTAAAATACCAATCACTGCACCGATACTAACGAGTGCATCTGATAAATTATCTTTTGCAGCGGCTTCCAATGCTTTACTTTTGGTTTGCTTCGCAATTTTATTCGTATACCTATACACGCCATACATGATGACAGCACAAAATAAGGCAACCCATGCTGCTAGTACATTAGGTGCCGTTTGCTCGGGATTAAAAAGCGATTGAATTGCACTTATGATAACTTCTAAACCGACCGTTGCCATAATAAAGGAAGCAACAAGTGAAGCGATTTGTTCTGCGCGTGAATGTCCATATGGATGATCTGGATCACGAGGCTTACGGGAAATTTTAAGACCAATTAAAACAGCTAAAGAGGCACCTATATCCGTTAAGTTATTTAAACCATCCGCACGTAATGCACTGGAAAGGGCAATATAGCTAATGATAATTTTCATTGATGATAAAAATATGTAAGCAATAATGCTGACAATGGCACCCTTATCAGCTTCTTTGTTAGAAAGTGAATTCATAATGATCACTCACCTTTCTATTAGGAATTTCTTTCTATAAATAGAGTATCAAACGAAACTCATGTGGGTCTATACAAACATTGTTGACGGCTTATAGCTTTTTGAGTAGGGGATAACAAAGTTTCACAAAGGAAAAATATGTTGAAAAGTACAAAGTTAGGAAAGATAAAAAAATGCCACTGAAACAATATATTTCAGTGGCATTTTTTATTTTAGTACGCTTCTAAAAACTCAGTAACTTGTTCTTCTGTTTTTGCGTTTGCGCTATGTAAGTGACCTAGTTTTTCACCGTTTTGGTATACAAGTAAGCTTGGAATTCCCATTACTTGATACTCTTCTGCAATGCTTGGGAACTCATCTTTATTAATAGAATACCATTCAAATTTTTTGAACTCTTCCATTACATCTTCGATAAAGTTGTCCATACGAACACAATCAGGGCACCATGTTGTGAAAAACTTAACGACTACTGGCTCCTCGCTTGCGATGATGTCCTTGAATTCCTTGTCAGACTTGATTTCTCTCATGTTTTGTTGCTCCTTTTTCATTTTTTGTATTTGGAATAATTTAGGTGATATTTTTGTTGAAAAACGAAAACTTCTAACAAACTTCTAACGAACGTTTTTCTTTCCGAATAATTCGTTTGCAAATTGATCCACCGCAGTTTCTTGAAGTCCCGGTACAACATGCGAGTAGGTGTCTAATGTGATGCCTACTCTTTTGTGTCCTAATCGTTCACTTACAATTTTCGGATGAATCCCTTGTTTCAACATAATAGTTGCATGAGTATGTCTCAGATCATGGAACCGAATATCAGGAACCTCACTTTTCTTTATAAGCTTTTTCCAGAGCTGTGTCAAACTTCTGAAATTGCATGGATTTCCGTTAGAAGTAGGGCAGACTAAATCATAGTCTTTGTATTCACTACCATAACGTTCTTTTTCTTTTAAAATTCGTTCAAAATGTTCTTTCAGAGCTTGCAGTACAATGTCAGGTAAAACGATTAAACGTTTTCCAGAAGCGGTTTTAGGCTCATGAAATTCTTTTGTGATATGGGAAAGGGAACGATTGACAGACAACGTTCTTCTTTCAAAATCGATGTCTTTCCATTGAAGGCCTAATATTTCTCCTTTACGCATACCGCAGGTGATTGCAAGCAAATATGCAATGTAGTATCTACTTTCTTTTGCATGATCTAAAAAGCGAAGAACTTCTTCCTCAGTCCATGTATTTACCGTTTTAGCATCAGCACCAGCTACTGGTGGACTAACTACATCAGCAACGTTCTTCTTCACAATTTCATGACGTACAGCATAAGCGAGAGCTGTTCTAACGATTTGATGAATACTTCTAACTGTTACAGGCTTCATAGTTTCGGATAAATAGCTATAGAATCTTTCTAGGTCGATGCCTTTTAATTTTTGCATTTGAATGTTACCGAGTTTTGGTATAATATGATTGTTAATATGCTTTCGGTAGTTATAGTACGTTGTTTCTCTAAGGTTTATCTTTCTGGCTTCGAGATATTGATTAAAGAATTCACGTACAGTCATTTTTGTGGGCTCAATATATGAGCCTTCTTGTATTTCTACTAATTTTTTTTGAAGATCAGCTTCCGCTTCTTTTTTCTTGTTGTAGCCAGAAAACCATTTTTGTTTACGTTTCCCCGTAATTGGATCCACACCGGTATCCACCACGATATACCATTTCTTTCCCTTTTTGGTGACATGCCCTCTCAATTTATACACTTCCTTCATCTATTTTTGATTCATGTTGTGTAAGTCTAGTTGTAATTTTGCTGTTATGAAAATTACATGTTTGGACATATCAGCGATGGATATATTTTACCATATATAAACAGTGTAGGTTATAGGATATTTTTGTCATTACTTGTTAGAAAATAGTAGAATACGATAAAATATTTACGTATTCAAAAATATGAAAGGTGGATGTCGGAATGAGAAGTGTAATTGATCCAGGAACAGGATGGAAACAAGACCCAGGCGGAGGTGGTTGGAAAGAAATTTCTGATCCGGGCGGCGGAATGGGAATAAAAGATCCAGAACAGAGGTTTAACAACAGGAGAAGCCATTAGGCTTTTTCTTTTGTAAGACAGTTTGTCAATCTA
>NZ_JBALQK010000073.1:0-8200 GCF_036965845.1 Bacillus sp. JJ1127
GCAGAACAAAACATGACATACACTTACTTTCTTAATACTCTCTCCCAACCAAAAAGAAAGGGGGTTTTTAGGCCGTTTTTTTCAATTTGTATTTATATAAAAACAGTTTATTTTCAGTGAGTTTATCACATTATAATGAGTTTGTTTAATGGGATAAAACTATATTACAATATTTTTGTTGCGATTTTTGAGATTTAATAATATATGTACAGTGTTTAATTTAGAATTATTATATGATAGATTAGAGGTTTACACTCAAAGTCTATAATGTTTTAATGGAAGTAACAACCATATAAAACCATTTTAATTTTTCGACATACCTACTATGCAGAATACAACATGATCTGCACTTGCTTTCTCCTTTTGATGTGGTAGAAAAAAGTCATGATCGTTTCTATACGTGGCCAGATACTCCCCTTCAAAATTATATATAGGTATAATTTTTACGTGTATGAAATAAGAAAGGGGGATAAATAAATTTAAGAAGTAGCCATAGTAAGAGCAATTATTATTTATTTATATTAATAAATGGATATAAGGGGATAGTGAGAAAATCGGCGCTTCGTATGAACGTTAGAACAAATTTAAATGAAAGGAATGATTGATATGAACAAAAGAAAGAATCGTAAATTACAAAAACCAATGAAAGTATTTATGGCATCTGCTGTTATGACAACGACATTATTTACATCTATGACTGTAAATAGTTTGAACATTCATGCTGAAACTAAGCAAACTCAAGCGCAATATGAAGAGAAGACGTTTGAACTTCCAAGTACAGGACATTATATGGGTGAAGCAGCAAGAGAAAGAAGAAGCGAGCAGCGAAACTATGTGCCAACAGGAATCTATGTAAAACCGAATGAACAAGTCACAATTGAAGTATCGGGACTATCAGGATTAGACAAGCTTGGAGCAACTATTGGGACAAATGAATATGATAAAGAAGGGGGAAAAACATTTCGTCTTTCGCCTGGTTCTAACACCATCTCCTCTCCAAACGGTGGTTTATTAGGGTTTGATAACTGTGAAGGGAAAGGAACTGTTAAGGTGAAAGTAACACAAGGCGGGAGCCCTGTTCCATTCTTTGAATTAGGGAAGCATACGAAAGCAGACTGGATTGCGATGATGGACAGGTATCCAGATGCGCATGCCGTTCAATTAAAGTCAAAGAAAGCGGTACTTACTGTTACTCGTGATAGTGCCAAGAAATATATTGTGGATCAAGATCCTGTTCCTCTATTAAAAAAATATGATGACATGATTCTAGTACAAGATAGATTCTCAGGGCTATCTGAAACAAGTTCTAATCCGTTACACCGTTCAACTCGCCGTCTTTGGGCTTTTGTAGAAAATCCTAATAATCCACCGGGCATGTATATGTATGCAGGTCATGATGGAGTCGTATTTACTACTGCTTATGACGCAATTAAAAGTGCTTTAAATGTAAATGAATTTGGATGGGGACAAATGCATGAAGCAGGGCATACAAGGCAACAATATCCTTGGACGTGGGATGGAGTAGTTGAAGTCAATGTTAATATATACTCTTTAGCTGCACAAAAACAATTATTCCCAGGTCAACCAACGCGTTTAGAAAAAGAAGGAGATTATGACAGAGCCTTTCAATACTTAAAACAAACAAATAAAGAATATGAAAAGATTGATGACCCGTTTGTGAAAGTTGTTATGTTTTGGCAACTTCATTTAGCATATGGTGAAGATTTCTATCCGAACCTTCACAAACTATATCGAGAGTTACCAAAGGATCAACTTCCAAAAACGGATGAAGAGAAAATACAAGCATTTATTTACAATACATCGAAAGTAGCGAAACAAAATGTACTTCCATTCTTTGATCAATGGGGACTGAAAGCATCACAAGAAACAAGAAAAAAAGTAGAAGCTTTGAGATATCCAACATTGACTTCCCCTATATGGGAAGCGACGGATGCGAAACCCGTTAAACCAGTAGCTTCGTATGATTCAAGAAAATAATGAAAGCAAGTGTGTGATTTAGCTAGTAATGCAATCGATGACAATCCAAATACAATTTGGCATAGCCAATAGAGCACATCATATAATTCCTTATAAACAAGGGGGATTACGTAGGTACATAGAGAGATATGGTATAGATGGGAATTTAGCCAGCATTTTTCTAAATCATTGGCAGGATTGTGCAGATTAGAAGATCTGTGAATCAGTGATACCTATATATATATCTTTTTTTAAAAAAGGTATTATGATAATTTTATTCTGTTATTCAATAATGAGTATTTAGAAAAGGGGCTACTTTGGGTTAAACTGTACTCTTTAGGGTAGCCTCCATTGCTATCAAGCTAACAAAACAAAATTCCCCTAAAATAAAAAAATACGCTATTCTTTCTGTAGCATCATAGGAAAGGATGGCGTTTTTGATATGAACTTATCTATTATTGATGAATTAGAATTGTTTTCTAAAGAGTTGCAACGATATATGTCACCTGATGCTTTAGAGTAATTAGCTAAAAATGTAGGATTTGTTAAACGAAAATTTTATATCTCTACAGTTATTTATGAAAGTTCAATTCATTTTTCATTTGGGGGAACCACCAACTTCTTAAGTTGATGGATGTGGGGCGGTACCCCTTTTAAATAATTCACGAAGTATTTAAAAACTATTAAAAAGTGATATAAAATCTTGCATATTTATTTTAATTCATCTGAATAACATGTTATTTTGTTTCAGTTATATATTAGTACGGAGGGAAATTATGAAAAAGAAAATGAATCAAATTATGCTTGGAATTAGTACAATGGCATTGTCGTTAGGTGCGCTGCAAGTTGAAGTATCAGCGGAAGAAAAAGTACCTTATAATGTACTGCAAATGAAACCAGTAGGGATAGAAAAGCCAAAAGATGCAGTTGCTCATTCCTCAAAAGCTGATGAAACATTATCGTATGAAGAACGTTTAAAAGTTGGAGATTTTTCACAGAAGCCAGCCGCTGCTAAGAAAAGTGTGAAAGCGAAGCAGTCACAGGAAAGCTATACTTTGGATGAGCTGAATAAAATGAGCGATGAGGAGTTAATTAATACACTAGCAAATATTCGCTCCGGACAAATTACAGGTTTATTTCAGTTTAATGAAGAAACAAAAGCTTTCTATAAAAATAAAGAGCGTATGCAGGTAATTATGGATGGATTAGAGAAACGAGGAAGTACGTTTACAAAAAATGATACAAAAGGAATTGATACATTTACTGAAGTGCTCCGTTCTGCTTTTTATGTCGGATATAATAATGATGAATTAAGTTATTTAAATGAGAGAAGCTTCAAAGATAAGTGTTTACCTGCATTAAAAGCAATTGCAAAGAATCCAAACTTTAAACTTGGTACAGCTGAGCAAGATTTGGTTGTAAATGCATACGGGGATTTAATGAGGAATGCTTCTAGTGACGTTGAAACGGTGCAATATGCAGCAAAAATTTTAAAACAGTATAATAATAATCTTTCTACATATGGAAGTGACCGTGCGAAAGGAAATGCTGTATACGCTTTAATGCAAGCTGTTGATGCCGATATACAGATTGATTGGCACCTTTCGGGTAAAGAGCCAAATGAGACAATGTGGTATGGGAAGATTGATAGTTTTATAAATGAAGTCAATAAAATGGCGCTTATAGGTAATGTGACGGATAAAAATGGTTGGCTCATTAATAATGGTATATACTATGCAGGGCGTTTAGGGAAATTTCACAGCAATCCGAAGAAAGGGTTAGACGTTGTTACCAAATCGATGCAAATGTATCCATATTTAGGAGAGCAATATTTTGGGGCGGCAGAACAGATTGCTAGAAATTACGGCGGAGTAGATGCCAACGGAAAAACAGTAAATTTAGATCAACTTCGAGAAGAGGGCAAGAAGAAACTTTTACCTAAAACGTATACATTTGATGACGGAGCAATTGTCTTTAAAACAGGAGATAAAGTGACAGAGGAAAAAATCCAAAGATTGTACTGGGCTGCGAAAGAAGTAAAAGCACAATATCACCGTGTAATCGGAAATGATAAAGCATTAGAACAAGGGAATGCGGATGATGTATTAACAATCGTAATTTATAACACGCCAGATGAATATAAATTTAACCAGCAATTGTACGGATATGAAACGAATAATGGTGGTATTTATATTGAAAATGTCGGAACGTTTTTTACATATGAACGTACGCCGCAGCAAAGTATTTTTAGTTTAGAAGAATTGTTCCGCCATGAATTTACACACTATTTGCAAGGAAGATATGAAGTGCCTGGATTATGGGGGCAAGGAGAATTACAGCAAAATGAACGTTTGACATGGTATGAAGAAGGAAATGCGGAATTTTTTGCAGGATCGACGCGTACGAATAATGTAGTGCCACGTAAGAGTGTTATAAGAGGTTTATCAAACGAACCAGAAAAACGCTATACAGCAGAACAAACATTATATGCAAAATATGGAACGTGGGATTTTTATAACTATTCCTTTGCATTGCAGTCTTATATGTATAATCACAAGTTTGATACATTCGATAAAATACAAGATTTAATTCGTGCAAATGATGTACAAGGTTATGATGCATACCGTGAGGCGTTAAGTAAAGATGCACAATTGAATAAAGAATATCAAACATATATGCAGCAATTAATTGATAATCAAGAAAAATTTAATGTGCCGCAAGCATCAGATGATTATTTAGTAAGTCATGCACAGAAAGCACTAGCTGAAGTGAAGCAGGAAATTGTGGATGTTGCGAATGTAAAAGATGCAAAGATTACAAAGCATAAGTCTCAATTCTTTAATACATTTACAGTTGAAGGTACGTACACAGGAGGTACAACGAAAGGTGAATCTGAAGACTGGAAAACGATGAGTAAACAAGTGAACGAAGCATTAGAGAAGCTGTCACAAAAAGGATGGAGCGGTTATCAAACAGTAACAGCGTACTTTGTAAATTATCGTGTAAATAATGAAAATCAGTTCCAATATGATATTGTTTTCCACGGCATTGCAACAGATGAAGGTGCAAATGAAGGAATGATTGTAAAGAGAAATGAGCCATATTATGGTGAAGCAAATAGCACAATTCAGTTTAAGAGCGATAGTTCAAAAGCTGAAGGTCGAAAAATCGTTTCTTACCTTTGGGACTTTGGAGATGGGAAAACAAGCACAGAAGCAAATCCTACTCATGCATATGAAAAAGAAGGAACGTATACAGCAACCGTAACAATGAAAGATGATAAAGGAAAAGAAAGTAAAGAGCGAATGACAGTTAATGTAGATCGAGCAAGAGAAACATATTACGGAGAAGAAAATAACGCAATTGAGTTTAAGAGCGATAGTTCAAAAGCTGAAGATCGAAAAATCGTTTCTTACCTTTGGGACTTTGGAGATGGAAACACAAGCACAGAAGCAAATCCTACTCATGCATATGAAAAAGAAGGAACGTATACAGCAACCGTAACAATGAAAGATGATAAAGGAAAAGAAAGTAAAGAACAAATGACAGTTAATGTAGATCGAATAGGAGCAACTGAAACAGAACCAAATAGTCGTTTTGAACAAGCAAATGTAATTCCGTTTAATACGCTTCTCAAAGGTTCATTTAAGGATAAAGATTATACCGATATTTATACATTTAATGTGTCATCGCCAAAAGAAATAGACATTTCTGTCATAAATGAAGGTAAAATCAACATGATATGGGCGCTTGTTCATGAATCAGATCTGAGAAAAACCATTGCAGGTGGAAAACCTAATGGAAATACATGCAGAGAAAAAGTTGCTGTAAAACCAGGGAAGTATTATTTATGTGTGTATACAACTAATTCGGAAGATGGGACATATGCTGTTAAAGTACAATAAATATAGAAATAGAGATATTTCCTCTTAGAAAAAAGTATCTCTACAAACTGTTGAAAAACAAATCCGTCAATTTTCCCTATGATTCTACAGAAAGAATAGCGCATTTTTTCATTTTAGGGGGTATTTTGTTTTTGTTAGCTTGATAGCGATGGGGTAGCACCAAATATCAAAGAATTTCCTAAAAACAGAACGAACATTTTATGAGTATGCTTTTAACGCTTTAAAGAAAGTTATGAAATCTAAAGAATCTATTCATTTTTTTGAAGTTGCTTATCCAAAATTTACGAAAACTGGATTCATTGTTGTTGGAGAACATAACCTATATCTCGTAATGATGAAAGGCGGATTTTTCGGAGGAGCTGAAGCTGAAGTAGTTAAATACAAAGATATTAAGAACGTAGACTTCGATATTACTCCGAATTTATTTGGTGTATCCAATATGAACCCAGGTATTATTTACTTAGAAACGAAAAAAATGTTAGGTGCGGAAAAGAGATCTATCCATAATGTCCCAGAATATAATATCCATGCTCTTTTAAAAACAATTCGTGATAGATTGAAATAGATTTTTAAATACTGATTTTGCATTTAAGAGGGCCTAGGCTCTCTTGTTTTATTTATCAGTTTAGCAATATATAATAATATAGTGTTATTATGTTTGTTATGCTTAACTAGGAATCTTACATTTTGTATATTTGAAGGAGAATTTACTTACATGAAACGAACAACTGAATTTGTATTAGGTCTTATTGGTGGTATTTTTGGTATTTTATGTGCGTTTATCGCATTATTTATTGGTGGTATTGCTTCTGCTTTGGAAGCGGACGGAGCAAACAGCGTCGTTGGTTTAGGCTGGGTAGCTGTTCTTCTATCTATCTTAGGTATTGTTGGATCAGTAGTAGTGAGAAGTAACGCTAAAGCTGGTGGTATTATGATGACAATCGCTGCAATCGGTGGATTCATCTGTGTTTCATTCGTTTATATTTTACCAGCTGTTTTATTATTAATCGGTGGATTGATGGGAATCTTCCGTGAAGATAAGACTGCTGCACCAGCTCAGCGTAAGTAAGGCACTCGAAAGAGTGCTTTTATTTTTTCAATGACCAACATTATTTAACGTGGTAAAATAATATTTGGATTGGAGTCCAATACATATTATTAAAATTAAGATGGTTCAATTCGTAGGAAGGCACCCTAGGGTGTCTTTTCTTTTTTTCTTAAAGGACCTGCTCACTTAGATCCTAGCAACATAAAATAAACCGAATCCGTTATATGTGAATCCCTATGTTTTTCCCTCTTACTTAAAGGAGGAAGTATTATGAGCTTTGGTGGTAGTTGTGCCGGCGGCTTTGCTGGAGGATTCGCTTTACTCGTTGTGCTCTTTATATTATTAATCATAGTTGGGGCTGCTTGCTTCTGCTAAAAACCATCAGAAAAGATACTCATAAGGGTGTCTTTTCTTTATGAAAAAATCCCCACACATTGTGCAGAGATCAGGAGTAAAATACTCTACAAGCTCACCAATATATGCTAATCCACCTATTTCCGTAGGTAGGTTATCGCTTTATTGCACACTATCAAAGTATACTCTCTTTTTTTTCATAAACTTTATGCAATTATACATATTCAGAACAAATTACACGAAATAAATAATTAATATGATAAAATAACTATTGTGGATACGTTCTATAAAACAGATTCTATGATTAGAAAACGTAAGGCATCTCAACCATATAGATGTAGCGTTATTCCAATCTAGTCAACCAAATGATATCAATAACCTTGTATTTGTTACCCTAACAATCTGGTAAAAATAAATGATTCTGTTTTATAGGACGTGTTTACACATATAACAAAGGGGTAATACGGATAGATTCGTATTGAATGAAAGTGGTTCAAGTCGGAAGAAGGCACCTTAGGGTGTCTTTTCTTTATTTCTCAACGGACTTGCTCATATACAATTTAAAAACATACAGTAATGTGAACCCGTTAGTTAAAACCCATAATGGCCAAAATTTTGTTACCACCCTACTTCAAAGGAGGATTAACCATGGATTATGGTGGTAGTTGTGGATGGGACGGCGGATTCGGATATTAAAGAAATAGGCGCTCATTTGAGTGTCTTTTTTTATCTAATTTGTCCATTATGTATACTTTGTTTTTTTATGTACATTTGTAATACTCACTGTAGAAGTATTACATTGTTTGTTATTGCATAAAATAAAAGAAGAGATGCTCCAACATCTCTTCTAATAACTGCTACCGTGAAGGTGGTTAGTTATTTCAAGTTATTTTTTCTTATGACAGTTTGTCAATCT
>NZ_JBALQK010000074.1:0-6776 GCF_036965845.1 Bacillus sp. JJ1127
AAGTATATATATATTCCTTATATTGAAAAGATAAGAAAAACATGTCTTTTACTTTATAATGCTTTTGGAGACTCTCTTACGCCTTTATTTACTAGACCGGTAGATGAATCTTCAATAAAAAATTATTTACAATACTCCTCTTTGCAGCTCAGATGAAATCCATTTCCACTTTTCATGTAAGTGACATTATCCCTTGAAGTATATATAAACTAATAAATGTAACTATTTATCTCCTTTAATTGAAAATTACTTGAAAGGAGAGGTTGAGATTCAATGTATATGATTAATGATTTTAAAAATAAAACTTTTCTTATAACTGGTGGATTTGGATTTATTGGCTCTCATTTAGTAAGAAGGTTGTTAAACTTACAAGCAAACGTTGTTGTTTTCGCAAGAAAATCATCGAGTTCTTGGAGTCTTAAAGATGTACTAAGAAATATCAAAGTTTATGAGATAGATATACGAGATAAAATGCAAGTTCAAGATATGATAAAACAGATTCACCCAGATTATATTTTTCATCTTGCTGCTTATGGAGTAAATTCAGCCAATACAGATTACATGAGTGCTATTGAAACGAATGTTTTAGGTACAATTAATATTATTCAAGCAACAAAATTTATAGAGTGCCGTAAAATTATTAATATTGGAAGCAGTTCTGAATATGGGAATAAGACAGAACCTATTCAGGAAGACATGGTACTCACACCAGTAGACATTTATGGAAGTAGCAAAGCCGCAGCTACCATACTTGCTCATCAAATTGCTGCTGATCAAAATATAAATCTTATAACTTTAAGGCCCTTTGGAATATTCGGAGAAGGTGAAGAATCACATAAAATTTTTAGTTATATTATTTTACAAGTATTGCAGGGTAAAAATGTAGACTTAACTTTATGTAACCAACTAAGAGATTACTGTTATATAGATAATATTATAGATGCATGTATATTAGTAATTGAACATAATTCTATACAAAATGAAATTTTTAATATTGGAAGTGGTGAAATCCATCCTTTAAAACATTATGTAGAATTACTCTTTAAACACTTACAGACAAATAAAAGCCCTAATTATGGTGCATTACCCTATAGAACTAATGAACGATGGATTCCTGAACCAAACATTAACAAAATTAAAACCATGCTTTCCTGGGAGCCAAGAATAAGTATTGAAGAGGGTATTATTAAGACTGTTAATTGGTATAAGCATAATGCACATTTATATCTGAATGCATGAAAATATATTGGTAGGGTGTGAATGAATTGTTAAGGGATGGCTTTAATAATGTATTTCGTGGAAAGAAAGTATTAATTACGGGACACACAGGTTTTAAAGGTTCTTGGCTGTCCATTTGGTTAAAAGAGTTAGGTGCGACTGTAATTGGATATTCTTTAGATCCTAAAAATAAAAAAGATAATTTTATAGTAACAAATCTTCAAAACGACATAATTGATATTCGTGGGGATATTAGAGACTTTAATAAATTAAATAAGGTCTTTGAAGAACATAAGCCTGAAATTGTATTTCATTTAGCCGCACAGCCACTTGTGAAATATTCTTATGATTTTCCTAAAGAAACGTATGATATAAATGTTATGGGAACAATGAATATATTGGAAGCCATTCGTTTACACGAATCAACTAAGGTAGGAATTATAGTGACGAGTGACAAGTGTTATGAAAATAGTGAATGGGTTTGGGGATATCGTGAAAATGATCCAATGGGGGGATATGATCTATATAGCTCTAGTAAGGGATGCTGCGAGCTTTTAATTTCATCTTATCGTAACTCATACTTTCCAGAAAAAAATTATGACCAGCATAAAAAAATAATTGTAAGTGTTCGAGCTGGAAATGTAATTGGTGGGGGAGATTGGTCTGTAGACAGGATTATACCGGATTGTATACGAGCATTGGAATCAAATCGTGAAATCGTTATAAGAAACCCTAATGCAATAAGACCTTGGCAACATGTTTTAGAACCTTTAAGTGGATACTTACTTTTAACTGAAAAAATTTTAACGGAGGGTGTTCGTTTTTCTGGTGCTTGGAACTTTGGTCCAACCCTAAATAATATGGTTTCAGTAAAACAACTTGTTACCGGTATTATAAAAATTTGGGGATATGGAGATTGGGTGTTACCAAATGAAAAGCAAGACGAATTTCATGAAGCAACATTCTTAAATCTTGATATAAGTAAAGCGAAATTCAAATTAAATTGGGAACCAAAATGGTCTCTCCAACAGACTTTAAAACATACAGTAGACTGGTATAAAAATTATCATACTTATTCCCATACAAGGCTACGAAATTTATGTATTAGCCAAATTAAGCAATATTGCCAGTCTTAAGAAACAAGACTTATAGTTTGCAGAAGACTGCTGGAAAAATGTCTACTTAGAATAAATAACAGGACTTTTATTAATATACAGAAACCTAAAAGAGGATAAACTCTATATACAGTAGGTAGTTATCTTCCCAAAAATGTATTGAAATTGGTTTTATATCGTGTTGTTGGCGATATCACATAAACTATTCTAATAACCCAAGAAGAATGTACTCTTTATGAGTTATTAAACCTGTTATTTTAAGGTTCTGTTCCTTTTGAAATTGTTTCACTGCTAACTCCGTATATATGTCATAAATTCCGTGACATTTTCCTTTATAATATCCTGCTGTTTTTAATCTGTATTGAACAATTTGCACTAAATTCCCTCGTGAATTGCTAGATAAAGTTTTAAATTCATGTTTTCCTATACCAGTGATGGGCCCATCAACGTAAACTTCAGTACCAACTGGGATTTTATCAAATAGTTTTTCAACATTTTTATTGTGCATACGAATACATCCACTACTAACCCTTTCGCCAATTAACCAAGCTTTATTGGTCCCATGTATGCCATATTTTCCCCATGGGACATCTAATCCAAGCCAACGCGATCCAAATCCACTTCCCCATCCCTTTGATTTATTTGTAATATGAAATTTACCAATCGGAGTAGGGGACTGGTCCTTCCCAGGAGAAATAGGATATTCCTCAATTACTTTATTGTTTTGAATGAAATACAATTTGCTAGTCCATAAATTAATGTAGATTTTGTATTCGTTGATTTTCGCACAAACAATATTTGTTGCAAAACAAAGAAAAGCAAGGAGCAAAATTAAAATTTTACAATACCATTTCTTCATACACTACTCACCTAGTTAACGTTTTAAAGTTCGGGTCATGAATCCCTTAATGATGGAGGCTTTATCTGGTTTAGTATGCGAAGTTTAGGAGAGAATAGTCATGGATTTTCATTTGAGGGGGAATTTTGTTTTGTTAGCTTGATAGTGATGTTATGCTGTCCCTTCTTCATCAGTTAGTAACGAAGTAAACAGTTGATTTTTAATCCACGCCTGGGCTTTCGGTGTAACGATAGGACGTGATACTTTCACCTTCTCTTCCATTATGTTTCTTATACCGACGAATTTATCCGGTATACTTGCCATTTGTTATCAAAACCTAAATTGTAAAAAGTCATAAAAAATTAAGGATATTACATATTAGCCACTTATAATATGTAATATCCTTTTATTTTGATTGAGATATTAAATCATTACCTTATAAGAATAAATTATAAATATAGATAATTAAGTTGTAATTTACTCTGTTGAAGTGATGCACCTAAAATGAAAGTAACTATTATATAAGGGGTAATTTTATGAGTAATAAATTGAAATATTTATTAGGGATTAGCATTACCGGATTTGGGGATGGAATTCAACAAATTGCTTTGTTATGGTATATTTTTCATTTAACAGGACAATCAACTTCCATCGGATTAATGATTGCTATTTATTATATACCAAGTGTCATTTTAACACCTTTTGTGTCTGTTTATGTAGATCATCATGATTCTAAAAATATTGTTGTTCTAACAGATAGTATTCGATTTGTACTTGTTTTAATCATGGCAATTCTTGTTTTCATAAAATGTGAATCAGTAGTTGTTTTCTACATTATGCAATTCTTATTAGCAGTTTGCTATACCGTTTACAAACCCGCATCTTCTGCATTTATTAAGGAAGCATTCTGTAATCAGGATATACCATTTGTCATATCAAAAGCATCTTCATTAAATGAAGCAGCATTAATAGTGGGAACTGGTATTTCTGGGTTACTTCTAGTCAAATTTTCTTTAGCTACTAGTTTCTTTATTAATTCTGTAACATTTTTAGTTGCGGCTATTTTCTTTTCTTCTTTAAAAAGAATGAACCCTAAAAAAATAAAGAATACAAGAATATCCTACCTTGCAGAATTAATATCGGGATGGCATTTTATTAATCAAACAGAAGGAATGAAATACTTACTGTTTTTATCCATTTTGAATAGCATTAGTATACAAATGACAACAACTTTATTATTACCTCTTGCAGAACAGTTTGAAGGAGGTAGCGGACTCTACTCAATATTTGAGATAGCATTTTCAGTAGGAGGAATTATAGCAGGTTTTATTGCTATCTATTTTTTAAAAAGGTTTAAACATAAAGTTATTTTTATTACGATGGTGGGTATGGCAACATCTTCTTTTTTATTATATTTGAATGACTATAAAACAACGGCCGTTATTTGTATATTTATAATGGGGTTATTTACCATGTCGCACTTGATTATTGTGCAAACGTTAATACAGTTGAATACTACAACAGAATATATTGGCAGAGTAATAGGCTTAAGAACAATTCTAGCATCATTTGTTAAGATATCATCGGCTCTATTAACTGGTATTTTAATAACTCATATGGGAGTAAATAATATTTTGTTTTTATTTTCTATCTTAATATTGGCTAGCTTTACTACGATTGGAAATATGAAAAAGCAAATGTATTAAAGTGAAGGGAAATACACCTGGAAGATTAGCCATAGATGCTATTACGATTGTAAATAACTTGCGAATCGGGGGATAAAATGGTTAATATACGTTCGAAAACAGAAGAACTAAGGGCAAAATTAAAAACTATATTGAGTCGAGAATATAAAGAATTGGCTGTTCAAGAATTAAAAGTAGTAGGAAATGGAGTACAAAATATTGTGTTTTGAGGGGATTAGATGAGTTGTGTGAAATGGAGATCAGTAGATGAACCTGTTTCTACAAAAGATATATATGAAGCTGCAAAAGAAATAGGTGTAAAGTTTCCACGAATAAATAGTTGTTACATCAGAGGTGACATATGGACTGTAATTTAATCTATCCTTTAGAGGATGATGTAAAGGTTGCATTTATTTTGACTATTGCTGAAAAAATCTTTCAAACTATAAAAAAAGACGATGAGAGATATCTAGCAGGAAGAGATGCTTTAGATAAATGTTGGATTTGGGTTGAAAGTAAAGGAGTATCTGGTGATGATTTGTATGAGTTGATAGATAATGCAGATTGTACAAGTATATTTGAGTTTGCTGAAGATGAAGAAGATTTAAGAATTGCGAGATTATGGTCTTCATTAGTTGATATAGTTGCTTATACGGCATGGAAAGCGTATATAAGGGAAAAAACAAAATATTTACCACAAACATTAGAGGGCATCAAAGAAGAGCATTTAGAAATTGTAATAGAAAGTGCTATCGAGACTACCTTTATTACGAAGGAAGAAATCCAATCTATGCAACAAAGTCTTTTGTCTACTTTTCAAGTAACAAGTGATGGAATAATAGAATTTTAATTAGGGGAGGGATGATAGCTGTGGTTACTGTGAATTTAGTGGTGCTTAATGATTCGAATTCTAATAAGTATCTTCCTTTGATTAGAAAGAAAACATCTAAATCGATAAGTGAGATAAAACAAAATATGAAAACAGAAAAACCTGTAATGGAATGCAATTATGATGATGCAGATCAATTGAAATCTTTAGTGAAATCTGCTGAGGAATTAATTGCAATGGGAGCAAGTATAAAAATGTATGAAGATGAAGCATTGATTACACTTGAAATGGTAAGAAATTCAATTGAGACAATAGAAGGGATTGCAAAATACAGGGAAGAAATCGATAATCTAATGTTTGGGGAGGATTATATAAATTAAGTGGGATTATAAAATGGGTATTTCCATCTACTACATGTACACGCTGCGAGATCGTGTCAGTATCTAGATTGGTACGGTTTTCCGAGTCGTTGATAGCTATTTTCCATTTTTCTAATCCAGATTGAAAGTTGTCTTTTAACATAATAGGATCGTTTGTTTCCTTAAACATAGACTTCTTTTCTTTTTTGGAGACATCCGATTGAGGAACTGTCTTTTTTATATCAATCAATACGATACCACCTACAAGTAAACTGACAGATAGGACAAATATAGCAAGAATTTTTTTCATCGTTCATCGCACTCCATCTAGTTTGTTTTTCTTTAGTAACTCCACCTTATAACGCTGTAAATGTCGCATCCCATTTGGTTGGAATTTGATAGTCTCGTATTTAAAAGCCTAATGCTGATAAACTGGAGTTTTTTCTATAAGAGGTCACTGCATCGATTTTAAAGGATTATTAGAAAGTATAACGCTTTTTTACACTTGGAGGTAGTTAATATTTTTAAGTTGATGGATGTGTAGCGAGACCCAAAAATACAAATATGAATTATTGCATATTAAAATGTATTGATGAATTTGCAAGTGCTTACTATAATAGGGGTATAAAGATTTATTACATCTTACTACTCAAGAAAAAAGGAGGACATAATATGACAATCGCAATGGCAATTTTAAAATTTGTAGGTGGAGTACTTCCATTAGTTCAAGAA
>NZ_JBALQK010000075.1:0-5529 GCF_036965845.1 Bacillus sp. JJ1127
ATTTTCTTCCCCGTAATATGTTTCTCTTGCTCGATCTACATTAACTGTCATTCGCTCTTTACTTTCTTTTCCTTGATCATCTTTCATTGTTAAGGTTGCCGTATACGTTCCTTCTTTTTCATATACATGAGTAGGATTTTCTTCTGTGCTTGTTTCCCCATCTCCAAAGTCCCAAAGATAAGAAATGATTTTTCGATCTTCAGCTTTTGAACTATCGCTCTTAAACTCAATTGCGTTATTTGCTTCCCCGTAATATGAATCTTTTCTCTTTACAATCATTCCTTCATTTGCGCCTTCATCCGTTGCAATGCCGTGGAAAACAATATCATATTGGAACTGATTTTCATTATTTACACGATAATTTACAAAGTACGCTGTTACTGTTTGATAACCGCTCCACCCTTTTTGCGACAGCTTCTCTAATGCTTCGTTCACTTGTTTACTCATCGTTTTCCAGTCTTCAGATTCACCTTTCGTTGCATTGCCTGTATACGTACCTTCAACTGTAAATGTATTAAAGAATTGAGACTTATGCTTTGTAATCTTTGCATCTTTTACATTTGCAACATCCACAATTTCCTGCTTCACTTCAGCTAGTGCCTTCTGTGCATGACTTACTAAATAATCATCTGATGCTTGCGGCACATTAAATTTTTCTTGATTATCAATTAATTGCTGCATATATGTTTGATATTCTTTATTCAATTGTGCATCTTTACTTAACTCCTCTCGGTATGCATCATAACCTTTCACATCATTTGCACGAATTAAATCTTGTATTTTATCGAATGTATCAAATTTTTGATTATACATATAAGACTGCAATGCAAAGGAATACTTATAAAAATCCCATGATCCATATTTTGAAAATAATGTTTGTTCTGCTGTATAACGTTTTTCTGGTTCGTTTGATAAACCTCTTATAATACTCTTACGCGGCATTACATTATTCGTACGCGTCGATCCTGCAAAGAATTCTGCATTTCCTTCTGCATACCATGTCAAACGTTCATCTTGATAAAAGTCTCCTTGTCCAAATAATTCAGGCACTTCATATCTTCCCTGTAAATAGTGTGTAAATTCATGACGGAATAATTCTTCTAAACTGTAAATACTTTGCTGCGGCGTACGTTCATATGTAAAGAACGTTCCGACATGTTCAATATAAATACCACCATTACCTGTTTCATAGCCGTACAGTTGCTGGTTAAATTGATATTCATCTGGCGAGTTATAAATTACGATTGTTAATACATCATCCGCATTCCCCTTTTCCAATGCTTTATCATTTCCAATTACACGGTGATATTGCGCTTTTACTTCTTTCGCAGCCCAGTACATTCTTTGGATTTTTTCCTCTGTCACTTTATCTCCCGTTTTAAAGACAATTGCCCCGTCATCAAATGTATACGTTTTAGGTAAAAATTTCTTCTTGCCCTCTTCTTTAATTTGACCTAAACTTACTGTTTTTCCGTTCGCATCTACTCCGCCATAATTTGTATCAATCTGCTGTACCGCACCAAAATATTGCTCTCCTAAATATGGATACATTTGCATCGCTTTGGTAACAACGTCTAATCCTTTTTTCGGATTACTGTGAAATTTACCTAGGCGTCCTGCACAGTAAATCCCATTATTAATGAGCCACCCATTTTTATCCGTCACATTACCTATAAGCGCCATTTTATTGACTTCATTTATAAAACTATCAATCTTTCCATACCACATTGACGCTTTTGTCTCTTTACCCGAAAGGACCCAATCAGTATATATATCAGCATCAACGGCTTGTATTAAAGCGTATACAGCGTCTCCTTTCGCACGGTCACTTATATATGTAGAAAGATTATTATTGTACTGTTTTAAAATCTTTGCTGCATACTGCACCGTTTCAACGTCACTAGTAGCACCCCTCATTAAATCCCCGTATGCATTTACAACCAAATCTTGCTCAGCTGTACCAAGTTTAAAGTTCGGATTCTTTGCAATTGCTTTCAATGCCGGTAAACATTTATCCTTGAAGCTTCTCTCTTTTAAATAACCTAAACTTGATTCCTCATTATAAAATCCGACATAAAAAGCAGAGCGAAGCACTTCAGTAAACGTATCAATTCCTTTTGCATCATTTTTTGTAAACGTACTCCCTCGTTTCTCTAATCCGTTCATGATTACTTGCAGACGCTCTTTATTTCCATAGAAAGCTTTTGTTCCTTCGTTAAACTGAAATAAATCTTTAATTTGTCCGCTGCGAATATTCGCTAGTGTATCAATTAACTCCTCATCGCTCATTTTATTCAGCTCATCTAAAGTATAGCTTTGTTGCGACTGCTTCTCTTTTACACTTTTCGTAGTGGAAGCTGGCTTCTGTAAAAAATTCCCGACTTTTAAACGCTCTTCATATGATAATGTTTCATCAGCTTTTGAAGAATGAGAAATGGCATCTTTTGGCGTTTCTATCCCTGCTGGTTTCATTTGCATTACATTGTAAGGTACTTTTTCTTCCGCTGATACTTCAGCTTGCAATGCCCCTAACGACAATGCCATTGTACTAATTCCAAGCATAATTTGATTCATTTTCTTTTTCATAATTTCCCTCCATACTAATATATAACTGAAACAAAATACCATATTATTTAGATAAATTAATTTGGATTAAATATGTAAGATTTCATATTACTTTTTAATAGTTTTTAAATACTTCGTGAATTACTTAAAAGCGATACCCCCTAGTATGTAAGTCTTTTAAGTCGAAATATCCTAAATTACGTATACATAATAGACTACATAATTGCGTCAATGAAGTATGAGCTATGTTTTAACTTAACCAAATACATAGGGCCACTAGATCTTGTGCGCGGTATGTATTTTTTTGTTTAACAAACCCTACATTTTTAGCTAATTGCTCTAAAGCATCAGGTGACATATATCGTTGCAACTCTTTAGAAAACAATTCTAGTTCATCAATAATAGATAAGTTCATATCAAAAACGCCATCCTTTCCTATGATGCTATAGAAAGGGTAGCGTATTTTTTCATTTTAGGGGAAGTTTGTTTTGTTAGCTTGATAGCAATAGAGGCTACCCTACTGAGTACAGTTTAACCCGAAGTAGCCCCTTTTCTACATAATCATTATTGAATAACAGAATAAAATTATCATAATACCTTTTTCTAAAAAAGATATATAGGTATCACTGATTCACAGATCTTCTAATCTGCACAATCCTACCAATCGGCACACGCGTATCATATATAACTGTCAATGATTTAGAAAAATCCTGGCTAAATTCCCATCTATGCCCTATTTCTCTATGTACTTACGTAATCTCCCTTGTTTATAAGGGATTATATGATGTGCTCTATTAGCTATGCCAAATTGTATTTGGATTGTCATCGATTGCATTACTAGCTAGATTACACACTTGCTTTCATTATTTTCTTGGACCATATGCGGCAGTTGGTTTAACAGGCTTCGCATCCGTTGCTTCCCATATAGGGGCAGTTAATGTTGGATAGTTCAAAGCTTCTACTTTTTTTCTTGTTTCTTGTGATGCTTTTAGTCCCCATTGATCAAAGAATGGAAGTACGTTTTGTTTCGCTACTTTCGATGTATTGTAAATAAATGCTTGTATTTCATCTTCATCAGTTTCTGGAAGTTTATCCTTTGGCAACTCTCGATATAGTTTGTGAAGATTCGGATAAAATTCTTCCCCATATGCTAAATGAAGTTGCCAAAGCATAACAACTTTCACAAACAAGTCATCAATATTTTTATATTCTTTATCTGTTTGTTTTAAATATGCAAAGGCTCTATCGTAATCCCCCTCTTTTTCTAAACGCGTTGGTTGATTCGGGAATAATTGTTTTTGTGCAACTAAAGAATAGATATTAACAGTGACTTCAGTCATTCCACTACGGTCATTCCACGTCCAAGGATATTGTTGCCTTGTATGCCCTGCTTCATGCATTTGTCCCCATCCAAATTCATTTACATTCAAAGCACTTTTAATTGCGTCATAAGCAGTAGTAAACACGACTCCATCCTGACCTGCATACATGTACTTGCCCGGTGGGTTGTTAGGGTTTTCTACAAAAGCCCAAAGACGGCGAGTTGAACGATGTAACGGATTAGAACTTGTTTCAGATAGCCCCGAGAATCTATCTTGTACTAGAATCATGTCATCATATTTTTTTAATAATGGAACAGGATCTTGATCTACAATATATTTCTTGGCACTTTCCTGAGTAACGGTAAGTACTGCTTTCTTTGACTTTAATTGTACAGCATGTGCATCTGGATACTTGTCCATCATGGCAATCCAGTCTGCTTTCGTATGCTTCCCTAATTCAAAGAATGGAACAGGGCTCCCGCCTTGTGTTACTTTCACCTTAACTGTTCTTTTCCCTTCACAGTTATCAAATCCTAATAAACCACCGTTTGGAGAGGAGATGGTGTTAGAACCAGGAGAAAGACGAAATGTTTTTCCCCCTTCTTTATCATATTCATTTGTCCCAATGGTTGCTCCAAGCATTTCTAATCCTGATAGTCCCGATACTTCAATTGTGACTTGTTCATTCGGTTTTACATAGATTCCTGTTGGCGTATAGTTTTGTTGCCCACTTCTTCTTTCTCTTGCTGCTTCCCCTATATAATGTCCTGTACTTGGAAGATCAAACGTCCTCACTTCATATTGCGCCTGGGTTTGCGTAGTTTCAGCATGAATGTTCAAACTATTTACAGTCATAGATGTAAATAATGTCGTTGTCATAACAGCAGATGCCATAAATACTTTCATTGACTTTTGTAATCTATCATTCTTTCCTCTGTTCATATAAATCATTCCTTTCATTCAAATCCATTCTAACGGTCATACCAAACGCCGATTTTCTCACCAGCCTCCTTATATTCCTTTATTACGTTAATACGATAATAATTCCTCTTACTATGACTACTTCTTAAATTTACTTATCCTCCTCTCTTATTTCATACACGTAAAAATTATATCTATATATAATTTTGAAGGGGAGTATCTGGCCGCGTATAGAAACGGTCATGACTTTTCCCACCACATCAAAAGGAGAAAGCAAGTGCAGATCATGTTGCATTCTGCATAGTAGGTATGTCGAAGAATCAAAATGGATATATATGGCTGTTACTTCCATTAAAACATTATAGATTCTGAGTGTAAACCTTTAATTTAGCATATAGTAATTCCGAATTAAACACTGTGCATATATTATTAAATCTTAAAAATTACATCAAAAAATATTGTAATATAATTTTATTCCATTAAATAAACTCATTATAATCTGATAAACTCACTGAAAATAAACTGTTTTTATATAAATACAAATTGAAGAAAAATGATCTAAAAACCCCTTTCTTTTAGGGGGCGAGAGCAGCTAGCCATACATAGAAGCGGTAACTGCCTTTCCCTGCCACAGGAATGGTTTAAAACAAAAGGAGAAAGCAAGTGCAAGTGCAAGTGCATGTCATGTTTTGTTCTGCATAGCAGCAACTTATATGTTGAA
>NZ_JBALQK010000076.1:0-14320 GCF_036965845.1 Bacillus sp. JJ1127
GAAAAATCAAAATGGATTTATATGGGAAAAGTTTTCTTCTACTAAGTTCGTTTTATACATAGGTTCACGTTAAAATATAGATTTTAACGTGAATAAGAGTGAATAAGGTGTATATACATACAAAAAAATGTCGAGTTGAGTCAGACTATATAAAAGATTTAAAATATTTAGTGAGGGCATAAAAGGGGGATACTATCTATGAAGAAAGAAATTTCAATTATTGGCGTTCCAATGGATTTAGGGCAAATGCGTCGCGGGGTTGATATGGGACCAAGTGCGATTCGATATGCAGGAGTAATTGAAAGAATCGAGAACATTGGGTATAACGTAGAAGACATTGGGGATATATGTATTGAGAGAGAGAAAGAAATAGATGAAAATACAAAATTAAGAAACCTTACACAAGTTGCAGATGTGTGTAATGAGTTAGCAAGTAAGGTTGATCATAGTATAGAAAAAGGTCATTTTCCACTTGTGTTAGGTGGTGACCATAGTATTGCTATTGGGACTCTTGCAGGAGTAGCGAAGCATTATAAGAATTTAGGTGTTATCTGGTATGATGCACACGGTGATTTAAATACGGAAGAAACATCCCCGTCTGGAAACATTCATGGTATGTCGCTTGCAGCAAGCTTAGGTTATGGACATCCTTCACTTGTAAATTTATATGAGGCATATCCAAAGGTAAAAAAAGAGAACGTCGTTATCATTGGTGCACGCGCATTAGATGAGGGCGAAAAAGAATTTATTCGCAATGAGGGAATTAAAGTATTTACAATGCATGAAATTGACCGTATGGGTATGACGGCTGTTATGGAAGAAACGATTGGGTATTTATCACATACAGATGGTGTGCACTTATCATTAGATCTAGATGGTCTTGATCCACATGATGCACCAGGGGTTGGAACACCTGTAACTGGTGGGTTATCTTATCGAGAAAGCCATTTAGCAATGGAAATGTTAGCAGAGGCTGATATTATTACATCTGCTGAATTTGTTGAAGTAAATCCAATCTTAGATGAGAAAAATAAAACTGCAACAGCGGCTGTTGCATTAATGGGTTCTTTATTTGGCGAAAAACTAAAATAAATGTAAGAAAAGCGGCTGAAAATGCTGCTTTTTTTATTTTAAAATGAGCGTATAATAATGAGTTATATTATACGATTCATCAAAAAAGTTTGACATCTTACCAATTTAAGCCAAGGGAGGGATGTTGTTTGTAATTGTTGTTTTTTTCATGTATGTTATAATTAATTAGTTGTTGTAAATACATACAGATAGAGCATAAAAAATATTTCAATATATGGATGAAATTGCTCGTAAGTAGGAGGAAGGTGTAGCATGCCTTTTGGAGATATGAACCTTTTGAAATATCTCAGTACGATATTAGATATCGCCGTTGTGTGGTTTGTTATATATAAGCTAATTCTTGTAATTCGAGGCACAAAAGCTGTTCAGCTTTTGAAAGGGATTACAGTTATTATCGTCGTTCGTATATTAAGCTATTTCCTTGATTTGCATACGCTGTATTGGCTAACGGATCAGGTAATAACATGGGGATTTTTAGCGGTTATTATCATTTTTCAGCCTGAAATAAGACGAGCGCTTGAACAATTAGGACGGGGAAGTTTATTTTCTCGTGGAGGCGTTCATGGAGAGAGTGAACCTGAAATTGTTGCCACAGCTGTAGCGAAAGCAACAGAATATATGGGAAAACGAAGAATTGGTGCATTGATTACATTATCCAGAGAAACTGGAATGGACGATTATATAGAAACCGGAATTCCTTTGAATGCAAATGTATCATCGGAATTACTAATTAATATTTTTATCCCTAATACACCTCTCCATGATGGAGCGGTTATTATGCAAGGTAGTACAATTAAAGCAGCAGCTTGCTATCTTCCATTATCAGAAAGTCCTTTTATTTCTAAAGAATTAGGAACGCGTCACCGAGCTGCAATGGGGGTTAGCGAAGTAACTGATAGCATTACAGTTGTTGTATCAGAAGAAACTGGTCAAATTTCTTTAACAAAAAATGGTGAATTACATCGCGATTTAAAGACAGAGCAGTTGAAAGAAATGCTTTTGGCAGAGTTTAGTGGAAATGTGAAGACAACTTCTTCATCTTTATGGAATTGGAATTGGAGGAGAAAGCGTCATGGATAAGTTAATGGAGAACCATTGGTTTTTAAAAGGAATTTCATTACTACTGACATTGATGCTTTTCATGTCAACAACCATAACAGAAAAAAATAACACTGCGAATATATCGCCTTTCACAGGTGATACAAAAGAAACAATAGACTGCCCTATCAAGGTAGATTATGATGCAGAGAAATATATTGTAAGTAGCACTCAAAGCCAAGTGAAGGTGAAATTGGAAGGTCCTAAGGCATCGGTTGCTGCTATAAAAGCAAAAAGCAAAATTGAGATTCCTGTAGATTTACGTGGTTATAAAAAAGGAACTTATGAAGTTCCCCTAAAAGCAACGAATCTCCCAAGTAATGTGAAAGCAACCGTTCAACCATCAAAAATTAAAGTTACAATTTATAATAAAGCTAAAAAGTATGTTTCTGTAGATGTGAAATTGTCAAATGAAGATCAGCTGCAGGCAGGTACTAACATTGACAAATCTGCTATTAAGTTTAAACCAGATACTGTTGAGGTAGTTGGAACAGAAGAGGAAATAGATAGTATTGCTTCGGCTAAGGCACATGTTGATGTAAAAGGTATTAACAAAACGGTAACAAAAGAAGCAGAGGTTATGCTATATGATAAAGATGGGAAACGATTAGATTTAAAAACAAGCCCATCTAGAGTAAGTGTGACAATCCCTGTTGCCACACAGGGAACAGCAAATAATATAGAGAAAACAGTGCCGCTAACCTATGTGAAAAAAGGAAGTATGCCAGAAGGGTTGGCGGTCACAAACATCGGTATTCAGCCAAGTGAAGTGACGATATCAGGTCCAAAAGATGTTTTGGATAATATACAATCCATAGAGGGGGTCGAAGTGGATCTTAGTCAAATGACAGAGTCTACAACATTCGATACCTCTGTTTTATTACCAAAGGGTGTAACAAGTGCAAAACCTGATAAAGTAACGGTTTCTGTCGAAGTACAGAAGCAAAAACAAATAAAGCATAGAACAATTGATGGCATTTCTATTCAAAAAAATGGTCTTTCAAACGACGCTACTTTGCAACTCCTTTCGCCGCAAAGTGGAAAGATAAGTGTTGATATTTCAGGAGAAGCTAGTGTAGTAGATAAAATAACAGCAGCGCAAATAACGGCGGCAATTAATCTGCAAAACCTATCTCCTGGTACGCATGATATCCCAATTCAGGTTAGCGGTCCAAGTAATGTTTCAATAGAGGCAAAACAAAAAAGTGCGAAGGTAACCCTTGTAAAGAAAGAACAACCAAGTCAAGAAGTACAAGGGAACACAGAGCAATCTGATTCACAAAAAGATAAAGAAAATGCAACAGACAAACAAAAAGAACAAGAAAAAGAAAAAGAAAAAGAGCACGAAAAAGATAAAGAGAATACAACAGACAAACAAAAAGAGCAAGAAAAAGGAGCGAATAGCAATGGGTAAATATTTTGGTACAGATGGTGTGCGCGGTGTCGCGAATAAGGAATTAACTCCTGAATTAGCGTTTAAAATTGGTCGTTTTGGAGGATATGTATTAACAAAAGATACAGAGCGTCCAAAAGTGATTATCGGCCGTGACACACGTGTATCTGGTCATATGCTAGAAGGTGCTTTAGTAGCAGGTCTATTATCAACTGGAGCGGAAGTTATGCGTCTTGGAGTTATTTCAACTCCTGGGGTTGCTTACTTAACAAAAGCATTAGATGCACAAGCAGGCGTTATGATTTCAGCATCTCATAACCCAGTACAAGATAACGGAATTAAATTCTTCGGTTCAGATGGATTTAAACTAACAGATGAGCAAGAAGCAGAGATTGAAGCATTATTAGATAAAGAAGTTGATGAATTACCACGTCCAACTGGAACAAATCTTGGTCAAGTGAACGATTACTTTGAAGGTGGACAAAAATATTTACAATACATTAAACAAACAGTAGAAGAAGATTTCTCAGGCTTACATATTGCTTTAGACTGTGCACACGGTGCAACATCTTCTTTAGCGCCATATTTATTTGCAGATTTAGAAGCTGATATTTCTACAATGGGAACTTCACCAAATGGCATGAATATTAATGAAGGTGTTGGTTCTACACATCCAGAAGGTTTAGCAGAACTAGTAAAAGAAAAAGGTGCAGATATCGGACTTGCATTCGATGGTGATGGAGACCGTTTAATTGCAGTAGATGAAAAAGGAAACATCGTCGATGGAGATCAAATTATGTACATTTGTGCGAAGTACATGAAAGAAACTGGTCAGTTAAAACATAACACAGTTGTTTCAACAGTTATGAGCAACTTAGGTTTCTACAAAGCGCTTGAAGCAAACGGTATTACAAGTGATAAAACAGCAGTTGGTGATCGCTATGTAATGGAAGAAATGAAACGTGGTGGTTATAATCTAGGTGGTGAACAATCAGGTCATATTATCTTACTTGATTACATTACAACTGGAGATGGAATGTTAAGTGCACTTCAACTTGTAAACATCATGAAAATGACGAAAAAACCATTGTCTGAGCTTGCAGGTGAAATGACAAAGTTCCCACAATTATTAGTGAACGTTCGTGTAACAGATAAAAAATTAGCATTAGAAAATGAAAAAATTAAAGAAATTATCCGTGTGGTAGAAGGAGAAATGAACGGAGACGGCCGTATTCTTGTTCGTCCTTCTGGAACAGAACCACTTATCCGTGTAATGGCAGAAGCACCAACACAAGAGCTTTGTGATGGATACGTACATCGTATTGTAGAAGTTGTGAAGGCTGAAGTTGGCGCTGAATAATTCGCCGGTTTTATATGAAAAAGGAGCACGTTTTGTGCTCCTTTTTCATATGTTTTATAGACAATGAAAAATTTTCATTGACGGTTTATACTGTTTGTTATAAGATGGTCTTGTTCTTTTTCTCAAAATAAGTATGTGATTATTGAAGCGCCAGAACTACAAGTTGTGTAGTTGACGAGGAGGAGTTTTTATCGAGATTTCGGCGGATGACTCCCGGTTGTTCATCACAACCGAAAGCTTTTACTTAAATCACCAAGGTGACTTGATGGACAAAGGTAAAAGTGTGATGAGAGAAAAGGAACGGATGAATACTAGCTGTATAAGTATATACGGACTGAAACCAATCGAGAGGAAGGTGAAGGCCGTTACAGACTTACAGGGCTAGCAATATGTAATCCGTTTTCGATATGCAAATAATGGAAAATGACTATGTCGTTACATGTTCGCAGAGCAATGTAAGCATTTGTAACGGCGACTAAACATGTGTGGAATCGTAGGATTTATTGGAGAGCAAGATGCAAAGGAAATTTTATTAAAAGGTTTAGAGAAGCTAGAATACCGCGGATATGATTCAGCGGGTATTGCAGTACAAGCTGAGAACGGTGTTGTTGTATACAAAGAAAAAGGCCGTATTGCAAAACTTCGTGAAATCGTAGATGAGAATGTAGCGGCAAGCGTGGGAATCGGTCATACACGCTGGGCTACACATGGTGTTCCAAGTACAGTAAATGCACATCCGCATCAAAGTACATCAAAACGCTTTACACTTGTTCATAATGGTGTAATTGAAAACTATGAGTTAGTGAAAAAAGAATATCTTCAAGATGTGACGTTTGTAAGTGAAACAGATACAGAAGTTATCGTTCAGCTTATGGAACAGCAAGTAAACACAGGACTAAGTGTAGAAGATGCATTCCGTAAAACGTTATCTATTTTACATGGTTCTTATGCGTTAGGATTGCTTGATGCTGAAAATCCAAACATGATTTATGTTGCTAAAAACAAAAGCCCGCTATTAGTAGGTGTTGGTGACAACTTTAATGTTGTTGCGAGCGATGCAATGGCGATGTTACAAGTTACGGATCAATTTATCGAGTTAATGGATAAAGAGATGGTAATCGTAACAAAAGAAAGTATTACAATTAAAAACTTACAAGGTGAAACGATTGAACGTGCACCGTTTACAGCGGAATTAGACGCAAGTGATATTGAAAAAGGAACGTATCCTCATTTCATGCTTAAAGAAATTGATGAGCAACCACTTGTAATCCGTAATATCATTCAAAAATATCAAAATGAAAATGGCGAAATTGAACTAGATGAAGACATCCGTGGTGCAATTTTAGATAGCGATCGTATTTATATTATTGCATGTGGAACAAGTTACCATGCTGGTCTTGTTGGAAAGCAATTCATTGAGAAATTTGCGAAAGTACCTGTAGAAGTACATGTAGCAAGTGAGTTCTCTTACAATATGCCATTATTAACAGAAAAGCCTTTCTTCATTTACATCTCGCAAAGTGGTGAAACAGCAGATAGCCGTGCAGTACTTGTGCAAACAAATGAAATGGGTCATAAAGCATTAACAATCACAAACGTACCAGGTTCTACGCTTTCTCGTGAAGCGGACTATACACTACCTTTACATGCAGGACCAGAAATCGCGGTTGCTTCTACGAAAGCTTATACAGCGCAACTTGCAGTACTTTCAATCCTAGCAGCTGACATTGCAAAAGCAAAAGGCGAAGTTCTTGATTTCGACTTAACACAAGAACTAGGTCTTGTAGCGAACGCAATGATAGTACTTTGTGATCAAAAAGAAGAAATGGATGCATTAGCAAAACAATTTTTAGCAACAACACGCAACTGCTTCTTCATCGGACGTAGCGTAGACTTCTTCGTAGGTCTAGAAGGTGCGTTAAAGCTAAAAGAAATCTCTTACATCCAAGCAGAAGGATTTGCTGGTGGAGAGCTAAAACACGGTACAATTGCTTTAATTGAACAAGGTACACCAGTTATCGCACTTGCTACACAAGCACACGTAAACCTTGGAATTCGCGGTAATGTGAAAGAAGTAGTAGCACGTGGAGCTAACCCATGTATCATCTCAATGAAAGGCTTAGAAATGGAAGGCGACAGCTTCGTACTACCAGCTGTACACGAAGCATTAGCACCGCTTGTAGCAGTTATTCCATTACAACTTATCTCATACTACGCAGCGCTTCACCGCGAGTGTGATGTTGATAAGCCACGTAACTTAGCTAAATCTGTTACTGTTGAGTAGGAGATTAGTAGTTTTGTGTAGCTTTTGAATAAAGATTGATAATTTATAAAAAGTTTGATTAAAAATCCTGCATATCAATGCAGGATTTTTTTGTTCAGCAATTTGGGGTATTTTGTTGAATAATTAGATTCCTATTATTTTGCTGCGCAATTTAATGTTGCGTGTACCTATCTTTATCGGCGTAATGTTTAAGAGGATAGCGAAAGCTTCTAATGGGACTGAACTGAAAGATTATTGATATAGATATTTAAGGGGGAGTTTCAGCCCGCCTTTAATTTTGGGGATGCAGTGTTATTATTAACAAGTGGCACAAACAAAAAAATAATAAAGTTTGAACGGAAATTCTGTTTAACGCTCTTATTAACGATATAAAAGAGACTTCGGTTTTTCTTATTGCTAAGGTTAACGAAAAAGAAAAAATTCAAAACTACCTTTTACCCTGTACTATAGTACAGGGTTTATAATTTGTTATGTAAGGAACATTTAAAAAACTAATAAATCGTAAGGGTGGAAGAGTAATGGGAGATTGTTGTAGTAACCTTAAAGAAGAAAAAATTGAAAATGATGGTGTTTGTCCATCGTGTAAAAATAAAGCTAAAAATGTAAAATTGATTACACTAAAATCATTACTTAAACCATCTGCATTAGAAACATTAAATGTTAAAGAAAACCACTATTTTTGTTCAATAAAAGATTGTGATGTAGTCTATTTTGATACGAATAATAAAAAGTATCTTGTATCTGACATAAAGGTAGCTGTTTATCAAAAAGAGGGTTCGTTAACTACACCAATTTGTTATTGCTTTGATTGGACTAAAGAGAAAATAAAGGAATATGTAGAAAAAGGACTTACTCCTAATCCAGTAGAACATATTCGTGAAAATATAAACGAAAACCGATGTGGATGCGATGTAAACAATCCTCAAGGCAGTTGTTGTTTAGGAAATGTTACGAGTTATATAAAGAACTAAGCTAACTATCTACCTTTAACTAAAGGAGAGTGTTTGTTTAAGAACGCAGTACGGAATTATCAAACTTTATTTCAAAGATCCATTTTGTGTTCCATTAAAAACATGTTTTAGAATATGGAAAAAAACAGTGGATTAAAAAGTGTTTTCATACTTCTCATTTTCGGAGGTTGTTTTAAGGATAGATTTATTTGACGTAAATTCTTTTAGTTTTCTAAACGAGGATATTGAAATACTTTCAAAGAGACTGAGCATAAATCAGATTTTTTTCTTATTTATGTCCCAGCCTCTTTTTGTATCATTATGCTTATTGAGTCACGGCTTGTTTGTCTTCTTCCATAGCTCTGATGGATTGGGCTACCTTAACCATCATGGAGCATTCGATTCTCTTGCGGAAGATGTCACAACTGAAGTCGTAGGTTCCCTTGAGAGAGCCGGTTGCATGCAGCGAGTTTGCAGGGCAACCGCCACTGCAGTAGAGTTTCGCCCAGCAGTCCTGGCATTCCGGCTTCGAGTAGCAGTTGCTCTCTTTAAATTGGCATTGCATCTCTGGTTTTGTGATTCCATCCCAGATGTTTCCCATGCTATATTCTTCATCCCCGACGAATTGATGACAAGGGAATATCTCGCCCCATGGTGTGACGGCGAGATATTCGGTTCCTGAGCCACAGCCGGAAATTCTCTTTTGGATGCAAGGACCTTCTGAGAGATCAAGCATGTAATGGTAGAAGGTAAAACCGTTGCCTGCTTCTTCGCGCTTAAGCATTTCCTTGGCGAGAATCTCGTACTGGTTATAAATCTCTGGGAGGTCTTCTTCAGTAAGCGCATATGGTTCACGTGGGTCACAGATGACCGGTTCCATCGAGAGTTTGTCGAAACCAAGGTCTGCGATATGAAAAATGTCATTGGTGAAGTCGACATTGTTCTGGGTGTATGTTCCACGTACATAGTATTCTTTTTCTCCACGCTTTTCGATAAATTTCTGGAACTTCGGAACAATATAATCGTAGCTACCCTTTCCAGTAATCGTTTTCCGAAGCCCGTCATGGACCTCTTTTCTTCCATCAAGGCTCAATACGACATTGTACATTTCCTTATTTAAGAAATCGGTGACCTCATCACTCAGCAGCATGCCATTTGTAGTGAAGGTAAAACGAAAAGTTTTTTTGTACTCCTTTTCTTTGCTTCTTGCGTAGGCGACAATCTGTTTGACGACTTTCCAGGCCATGAGTGGTTCTCCACCAAAGAAGTCGACGTCAAGGTTTCGGTGATAACCGGAGTTCTCCAATAGGTAATCGATGGCTCTTTGTCCAACCTCATAGCTCATAATTGCTCTGTTTCCGTTGTATTTTCCTTGGCTGGCGAAGCAGTATTCACATGATAAGTTACAAGTATGTGCGACATTGAGGCAGAGAGCCTTTACATAAGTTTGACGATTTCTCAAATTAATTGAGAGGTCCTTATATTCATCCTCAGTAAAGAGTTGTCCATCATTTTTTAGTTCTTCGACATCCGCGATTGTTTCTCGAATGTCTTTCTCGGAGATGCCTGCATCATGTGCGTATTTTTCTAGCATTATTGTCACGATTTCCTCCGCAGGGGTATTTTCATAACGTGCAATAATTTCATAGGCGAGGTCGTCAACAACATGTACCGATCCACTATAGGTGTCGAGTACAATGTTGTATCCGTTTAGTTTATATTGATGAATCATACCTGATAATCAGACTCCTTTTGTCCATAGAAATTGCCGCCCATCTGGAAAGCAGTTGGGCGGTACAGTTTCAGTTTCCTATCTGTTCATTTTGTTTTCACAATGCTGATTTGCAACTCCGCAAGAAGTTTTGCAAGCTGACTGGCAAGATGTTTGACATGCGCCACATCCACCATGTTTTGCGGTATCTTTCAGTTTACGAGTGCTCAGTGTTACGATTCTTTTCATAACGCACAACTCCCTTTTGAAAATATTTTTTGAAGAAATAAGATTTAAATAATGTGAAACCCTTCACANNTGTGAAGGGTTTCACATTAATTCTAACAATAATTTTAACAACATCTCGGGTTTACGTCAATTATTCCTGATGTCTTGATACTCTGGCAACTCTAATTGATTTCGCTTCCCTTTTTCACTTGCTAAAATTTGGAGAGTCCCTGGAGCGCGAAATATTCGCATATAAGTGTAGCTTGAACACGAAATTATAGGGAGTTATATCTTAACTGTGCCGTTGAATATAGATAGCTTCTTGACTAGACTACTAGAGGCTTTATTTCGTTTTTGAAATGAGGTTTCTTTTTTGTATTTATATGATGTAGTTTACAACAGGGAGAAGGAAAATGCTCTGATGAACACTGGGGGAAATGAAATTACCTGTTCACTAAAGGATATAGCGAACAGGTAATTTCAGTGTTTTGAGGTTTGTCCCATTTTCATGGTTCACTTCAGTAACGGAGGGGGATTATTTACGAGTGCCCTTCATCGATGTTTGTATTTTGAATCCCAATTTTTCCTGCTTTAATCTTGCTTCGGAATAGCGCAAAATATACAAGAGTTCCCGTTAAAAATAGCGTTCCGCCTACAATCGCCACTCCATGAAACATATCAGGAATAGTTAATACCCCCATTTCGAATACGAGCCATATTAAAGCGCCGTACGTGACAGGTGCTCTCCATTTCCCTAAATTGAACGTCTCCGCGTCAGGCAAATCTTTTCTACGTAAATAGTAAGCCAAAACGGTTATGAAGTATAAAGCGGTAAGAACAACAGATGTTGATCCGACTAGTAAAGTTAAAGAATCAGAGAATAGGATTGCTATAATATCGAGAACTAATACAAGCAAAATCGCATTTACCGGTACAGATGTTCCTGGGTTCACCTTTTTAAAATAACGTGAAGCAAAAAATACATCGTCCCGCGCCATTGCATAGATGACACGGGAAGCAGAAGCCATTCCGATTAACCCGCATGCAAAAATGGAAATGATAACAAGAAGCATAAACAAAGTGCCGATGAATTGACCGAGCTTTGTTTTAATAATAAGTGGAAGCGGGTTGGCAGAAGCTGTCACACCGGCTAAATCCGTAATGGAAATTGTAACAGTAAAAAGAAAAGCAAATCCAATGATACCACCAATCAGCAATGCGAAAAATACAGCACGTGGTACATTTTTACTAGCGTCAATTGTTTCTTCCGAAAGATTCGCCGCGGCTTCAAAGCCGACCATGGTCCACGATCCCATTAGCATAGCAATTACAAAGCCGCCAAGGTACGTGCCATTTTTCTGCTCGCCAATATTTGTTAGCATGTCCCAATTCGGAGTTGTGAATAGTGCAACAACAGCAAGAATAACAAGAATGCCCACCATACCGATCACTTCGGTATATACTGCAATGTCATTGAGGCGAGAAGCCAGTTTTACGCCAAAAATGTTGAGGACAGCCTGTAGTAGTAGGGTTGCGAGTGCAATATACAACAGGGTTTTTCCACTGATATTCCAGCTGAATACATCAGCAATGAGTGGAGCCAGGCCAAAATCGACGGCAGGAATGACAATGACAAAAAAGCAAAATCCGAGCCAGCCGGAAAACCACCCTAATCCTTGATTTGCAAGCCGCGTCACCCATTGGTACGAATAGCCGCTTAGTGGCATTCTTCCTGCCAATTCGGCAATAACAAGAGCGACAAGCAAGTGGCCTGCTAATACGATGGGCCACGTCCAAATACCTGCGGGTCCCGCATTGTTTAAAACAAAACCAAAATTCGTGAAAATGCCCGTTGTGATAGACATAAATGAAAACGCGACTGCAAAAGAACTAAAAAACTTTAAAGACCTCTTTAACTCTTGCTTGTAGTGATATTGTTGCATGTTATTCGTTTCCTGCTTGATTTTTGTTTGCATAAAAAACCTCCTTCTGTTTTGTCAGTACGTTGTATCTCACCTTAGCTTGTATCCCTCCTTTCTTTATAAGTTTGAAAATTCAGTCTTTTTAAAGCGGTTTTATTCACTCTCCTATATTGCAAGTACCATACCAATTATACAATTCGCGTCATGCTTTAATTTTGTAAGCTTTTCACTGTTTAAAATGTTGCCTCATTATGAAATTTGGAATAGTTTATTCAAGATTTCATATTCTGCTGGTGACTGATTTTCTATATAAGAAAAGAAAAGCGCATTTCCTGTACGCTTTTTTATGTTATTAAGAGGAAAGTACGATATACTTGACGTATCTTTAAAGATGTAACTATAATTGTTACGATTCATAGATACGCTTATTTTATATTTACAACGGAAAGGGTGAATAGCGGAAGTGAATGAAGTTAATCGCGATGTATATAAACCTGTAAAAACAAACAGGTTATGGATGATTCTTGTATTAGGAACACTCACAGCAATTGGGCCATTGTCCATTGATATGTACTTACCTTCGTTACCAAAATTAACGGATGATTTACAAACGAGTGCGTCCCTTGCTCAGCTTACTTTAACAGCTTGTTTGCTAGGGCTTTCAGTTGGACAATTATTTGTTGGTTCCATTAGTGATATTTATGGACGGCGCAAACCTCTTATTATTGCTCTTATTATTTATGTTGTATCTTCTTTACTTTGCGTAATTGCACCATCTATTTGGAGTTTAGTTCTTTTACGTTTTTTACAAGGAGCCTCAGGTTCAGCAGGAATTGTTATATCGCGTGCTATGGTGCGTGATATGTACTCAGGTCCTGAGATGACAAAGTTTTTCTCACTGCTTATGTTAGTAAACGGAGCAGCGCCTATTTTAGCTCCAATTATTGGGGGACAATTGTTACAGTTTACATCATGGCGTGGAGTTTTTATCGCTCTTTGCGTGATAAGTGTCTTTATGTTAGTATCTGCTATTTTTGTATTACATGAGACATTACCTCTGGAAGAGAGGGAAACAGGTGGTTTAACTGGAACATTATCAACATATGGGAAATTGCTGAAAGATCGCTTATTTATGGGATATGCTTTGTCTCAAGGTTTAGTATCAGCAGCGATGTTTGCATATATTTCGGGTTCACCGTTTGTGTTGCAAAACATATACGGGGCATCACCACAAGCATTTAGTTTATTCTTTGCTATTAATGGTATTGGTATTATTCTTGCCAGTCAAATTACTGGCCGTTTGGCAGGAAAGTTAAGTGAGAAAACATTATTTGTAGCTGGTATTGGAATTGCAGCTGTTGGCGGTATTTTCTTACTTCTCATAATTGTACTAGGAATAGGATTAATCGGTGTTTTATGCTCATTATTCCTTGTTGTATCAAGTGTTGGGATCGTATCGACAACAGGTTTTACACTAGCGATGAGAAATCAAAAACAAGCTGCTGGAACAGCATCTGCATTGCTTGGATTATTACAGTTTATTTCCGGAGCGCTTGTTGCACCTTTAGTAGGTATTGGAGGGAGTAATAACGCACTTCCTATGGGTATTGTGATTGCCCTATGTGAAGTGGGCGCCGTTTTATGTTATATGTTTATGGCAAAGCGCAGCGAAAAGCAGTTTGTACTTCAAGAACAGCAGGATATAGAGGCATAAGAGTACTAAAAAAGAGCTAATTCAAAATATACTTTGAATTAGCTCTTTTTGCTATTTCTTTGAAACAGTTCATACATGTTATTTATAATTGTATCGTATAAAACGGCTAATTTATCCCAAACCCAGCGATTCGAATCAATCTCTTTTTCACCGCAGTCAATAATATCCGTATGATCTGTAATCTTATAGGCTCTTTCTACAATTATCGGAGCGATTTTTGGTATACGAGGGATATTTTTTAATATATCGGCAAAGTTTCCAATATAGACATGACCGATAATTTCAATTGCCAGTGATTCATCAGAGATATTGAGGATAGTACCATGTTGATTTGTATGTTCTTGCTTTAAATATTGAGCGAGTTTGAGTGGAGCTTTTTTCTTCTTTAGTACGCGGCGAAGGCTTTCTGTATTTTCAATATGAAGCGATCTTTCGCGTATGAGAATAGACAGTTCTTCTCCCATAAATAATAACTTATTGTACATATATATTTCCCCTTGTATTCTAAAAAATGGATAACTCACCTTTAAATATATATAAATCCCTTTTCATTTTTCGACATCTAAAT
>NZ_JBALQK010000076.1:14503-15943 GCF_036965845.1 Bacillus sp. JJ1127
AAAAAGAGGGGCTTTATGTCGTTTTTTTTATTGATGTATATATCAGTCTACCATGCTATGTTCTATATGTGTGCTTACAGTTTTGTAAGGTATAAGGCAAAGTTATGGAGATACTGATAGTATAAAGTGACGATACTGTGACAAAAATGATAGTATGTATATAAGAGTGCAGTCATACGTGCAAAGTTTGAAGTGTTCTCGTTATAATAACAAGTAGAGATAAAATTGAACTAATCGGGCTTTTACGGGCAGTGTATTTCCTGCCGAGCTTCTTTTCCGAATCTTGAGGTGGGGAGATTACCACCCGCAAATAGCAGGATAAGTAGTAGATGTAGATAAAAGGAGAGTAAGAGATGAAGAAAGTGTGGGGTATTGTTTTGCTTGGAAGTATGCTTCTTTTAGCGGGATGTAATGGAAATAAGGACGCAAAAGAATCAAAAGAACCAAAAGAAAAAGTAGAACAATCGGCAGATCAGCAAGAAGATATGAAAGTATATCAAGATGTCCATAAAAAGTATGATGAGAAAATGAATAAAGAGTTAAATGAATCGGTAAAACTATGGGAAGAAACTAAGGAAAAAGCTGGAAAAAAATTAGGGGACGCGCAGTTTAAAGAAGACGTCCACAAGGTAACAACAAGTATGCTAGAGGATATTGATCATATTCGTAAAGAAATTCGCGTACCTAAGTCAAAAGAACAAGAACATGAGTTATATGTTGGTTTCTTAGATGAGGCAGAACAAGCAATGAAAAAGCTAGATAAACTAGCGAAAGATGAAGATTCATCATTAATTCGTGACATAGAAGTCCATTTTTCAACAGCTTCAACATACTATAAACGTTTTCAAAAAGAAGCACAAAAATAACCTTGCGCACCGCAAGGTTATTTTTTCTTTTTCCCATCTCCGTCTTCATCTTCAGTTACTAAGATTGTCTGTTCTTCGTGAAATTCTGAAATTGTTTGTCCGGTAATATTGTCAAACGGGGTGTAGAAAGAAGTTATGTTTTTCTTTTTAATAAATAATTTATAAAAGCCGATTATGACCAATATTACAATTGTTAGTGATAATCCTATAACGGCCATAAGTAATGGATCCATTATAAATCCCCTTTCTAGGGAAAGGCATTATTAAAGATACTTTTTATTATAAAGCTAAGAGGTGATTTTTACCATTTGTATTTGAGATTCCATATTGTATTGGTTCTATATACATCCATTTTGATTTTCCAGCATATAAGTCGCGGCTATGAAGAACAAAAAGTGACCTGCACTCGTTTGCTCTCTTTGTTTTCACTTGGCATGGGGCAGGAAAAGGATCTGACCGCTTCTATACATGGCCGGATGCTCTCTCCCACCTAAAAAGAAAGGTTTTATGTCGATTTTTCAATGTGTACTTATATAGCCCCGATTTACGATATGTAAGAAATTAAATAAAGAAG
>NZ_JBALQK010000076.1:16046-23399 GCF_036965845.1 Bacillus sp. JJ1127
CTTCTTTATTTAATTTCTTTCTTATACTCTTTCTTCGTTCCGTCAGAGAAAACAACTTCTAAGTCGAACTTTTGATAATCTTTGTCCAGTTGGAAGACGCTTACCACTTGATCAATAACTTCTTGATCTGGTGTATTTTTATCAAATGTTAATTTTTGCAGAAGTGGACTTAGCTTTGGAATCGCTTCGTCTCCTGTTAATTTTACATTAGCTTTATGATCTTCAATTTTTGCGTCCATCTTTTTGTTAGCACCTTTGTTTTTATAATCAGCTTCGTAATCTTTCTTTGTATCTTGATAATCTGTTTTTAAAGTAAATTCATTAAAGTTAAGCTTTAAATCAGCGGGTGCTTCATTTTTCGCTTCGTCCGTTGTTTTCTTATTAGAAGTTGTATCTTGTTTTGCTGGTGCCTTACAGCCTGTTAATGCGGGTACTAGCATAAGAGCTAATAAAACTGAAAGTAAAATTCTCATCATATATTCCTCCTTTTTGTAACTTCCTTCCATACAAGTTTTTCCCAATTCCATGTAATTATGTATGTGTTCGAAATAAATTATTTTCCTCGTGTCACGTAGAATACTTCGCAATTTAAATCAAAAATAATTTGTATGTATATGGTAAATTGAAAATGTAAGGAGGCGCAAAAATGTACGAAGAATATAAAGATTTGATTAAAGGAGCAGTTACGTATATAGAAGAGCATTTAGATGAAGAACTTACGACTGAAAGAGTAGCTTCTTATAGTGCTATATCCATGTATCATTTTCATCGTATTTTTCAAAGTCATCTTGGAATGAGTGTCACTGATTATATTCGAAAACGAAGATTAACACATGCTGCTCAGGCATTGGTAATGACAGATAGATCAGTTCTTGATATTGCAGTGCAATATGGTTTCTCTTCACAAGAGGCATTTACAAGATCATTTAAACGAATGTTTCAGTTACCCCCTAAAAAATATCGTACATATTTTCAATCATTTTATATAGAAAGGGAGGGCGTTTCAATGCAAAAAGGATTACCAAAAGGGTGGGTATTAAGTGGAAGTCACCCTGGAGAATATGAAATGGGAATAGACTATGAAACTGTTCATCAAGGAAAAACATCGGCTTATATAAAAGCGAAAGAGGATGTTACACATGGCGGATTTACAACACTTATGCAAATGTTTAAAGCTGATAAATACAGGGGAAAGCGTTTGCGCCTAACGGCATTTATTAAAAGTAAAAGTGTGAAAGATTGGGCAGGACTGTGGATGCGTGTGGACGGAAAAGATACAGAGCCATTAGCTATGGATAATATGCAAAATCGTCCAATTAAAAACACGATAAACTGGGAGCCTTATTCAGTTGTGCTGGACATAAAAGAAGAAGCGATCGGAATTGCATTTGGCATTTTATTATCAGGAGAAGGCTGTATATGGGCGGATAGTTTTCGATTGGATGAAGTTGATGAAAAGGTGCCGTCAACGGACTTAGCAGAAAATTTTTATGAGACTCTTTCTGAAGAACCTACGAATTTGCAGTTTGAAGACATAGAAGAATAAGTAAAGGTGAGAAAGAACGCATGTGGAAAATGTTATTCTATTCAATATCGGAATTATTAAAATTAGAAACGCCTTTTTATTTTTTTATATGGTTTTTTGTACTCTTTATAATTGGTGTGCTCAGTGAAATGATAGAATCAATAGGGAAAAGAAAGCCACTTTTACATTCTCTAATTAAGGCCATTGTAGAATGTTTCCTTGCCTTAATTATTTGTATCGGTATTGGTATTCTATTATTTCGTATCATTCATTTCATATTTCCGAGTCAAGTTGAACCCTATGATATTGCCTATGGAAGATGGCTAGCATTCCTTGCATTAACTTTATTTTCAATTATCGGTTTTTTAGTGAAGATCACAAAACAAAAGACAAGGATATGGTTGAAACCGATGGGAGTCATTGCTCAATTTTCCTTTATTAGTATAAGTGTTTGGGGAACAATTACCATTTTTCAGCCATCTTTACATATGAGTATGCTAGTCATGCTTTTATTTAGTTTTATATTAACTGTACTTCAGTTTCTTGGTTGTTTATATGAGTATCGTTCTTAAAAATTTACAAAAAGCGGATTGACAATAATTAGAAAAAGTATATAATCTAAATGTAAGTGATCACTTGCATGAGGAAGAGAGGATTATATGGCGCGCTCAAAGACAGCAGACAAAATTATTCAAGCAGCAATTGAGTTAGTGAAAGAAAGAGGATATAAAGCAGCGACAACGAAAGAAATCGCAATGCGTGCTGGCGTCAATGAAGTAACGATATTTCGTAACTTTAAAAATAAAAAGGGTATCATTGAAGCAGCCGTTTATGAATTTTCATATGTGCCACATTTCAAGCAGTTTTTACAAACAGAAATTGTGTGGGAATTAGAAACGGATTTGAAGAATTTAGCAAGGCACTATCATAAATTTTTGAATGAAGCGAAAGACATCATTTCTATCGGTATACGTGAAACAGGTCAATTTCCCGAATTAGATGATGAAATTGCTAAGATACCAAAAGGATTAAAAGAAGAATTGATGATTTATTTTGAAAAGATGCAGCAAGAAGGAAAAATTATTCATACAAATATTGAAGCGCAAGTAATGAATTTTATATGGATTAATTTTGGTTATTTTCTATCCAAATTGCGTTTTGAAAATCGACTCATAGAGATCAATGATGAAAATTTTATTGAAAATAATATAACCTTATATGCTAGGGCATTAAGACCCTAGTATTTATTTAAAATTAAATGCAAGTATGTACTTGCTTGCGGAAAGGTGGAAAGATGAATACATTGAAGCAATTTTTAAAAATACCGGGTACGTATGTAGGAGTTATAGTGGCGTTAGCGTTTCAACTTATTTTCTTTTGCGTTTGGCTTACAGCATATGATGGAGTAAATGAAAGAGCGGATCAAATGCACATTGCTATTGTGAATCAGGATACGAACATGGGAAGTAAAGTAGCAGAAGGTTTACAGCAGAACTTACCTTTTCAAGTAACGAAAGAAAAATCTATGGAAAAAGCAAAAGAAGAAATGAATGCACATGCATACGATATGATTATTGAAATTCCGACTTCTTTTTCAAAGGATGTAAGTGAAAAAGGAAAAACAGATTTAACCTTTCATATTAACCAAGCAAACGCTATGATGGCAAAGCAGATGATGGAAGGAGTCGCGAAACAAGTTCGTGACAATGTAAATAAAGAAATATCAAATTATAAGCAGCAAGCAGTTGCTGGAAAATTACAAGCCATGGGTCCAGGGAGCGTAGAAGCAATAAAAGGTTTAACTGAAGACTCAGTTGGATTTACGATTCACAAAGTAAATGATGCAAAAGGATTTTCCGTAAACATGGTACCGCTTATGATCGTGTTAGCTTCATTTGTAGGGGCGATGATTATGAGTATGGAATTATCTAAAGTGGCAAAGCAGGTAGGGGGAAGCTGGGATAATTACTTATCACGACAAGTGATTAACACCGCAGTATCAATCCTACTTGCATGCATTACAGTTGGTTTAATGAAAGTATTTCAAATTGAGGCGCAAGAAACAGTGTGGAATGTATGGGTATTTCAAGCAATTGTCTTTTTTGCTTTCCTATCATTAACACAAATGTTTATTACTCTATTTGGAAATGCAGGCATGCTTTTTAATATTATTTCGCTGTCATTACAACTCGTAAGCTCTGGTGTTATGGTACCACATGCAATGTTATCAAAAGCATATCAAACAATCGGTGAATTATTTCCCGCAACATACGCAGCGAATGGTTATTATACAATAATATTTGGCGGTGGAAGTTTGAAAGAAAATATTATTTCTCTATTATTTATAATTATCATTACACAAATTGTAGCGCTAGCTGCGATGGGAATATCATTTGTATTAAAAGGGAAGAGGCGTTTAGTAAAAGAAGCATAAAGAAAAAAGGTATCTGTTTTTCTTAAATCATCATAGATGTAATGAGCAAACAAGTAAGTTGTATTCAGTTTTTTTTAAGAGAAGCAAGCCACTGTGCATATAGAGAGAACTGAAAAAGTCCCTCAAAAAGAAAAAGAAGATAACCTCCCATGTAAATAGGTAGTTATCTTCTTTTTAGTTTCTGTATTTTGATAAAAGTTCTGTTGTTGGCTCAAAGTAGACACTTTTCAGCAGCCTTTGCATATACAGAGGCTTTCTTTCTAAAAGTTAAAATTATCAGGATCTGGACCAACGCGGTGATTTTCATTTAATGATTGAATAGCTTTCATATCTTCAGTGCTTAATTCAAAATCAAAGATATTTGCATTCTCAATAATGCGATGTTCTTTAATTGATTTTGGGATAGTCACAACTTCATTTTGCAGATCCCAGCGTAAGATGATTTGAGCAGTTGATTTGTTATACTTTGTTGCGATTTCCTGCAATGTTGGATGATCAAGTAATTGACCTTGCATTAATGGTGACCAAGCCTCAAGTTGAATGCGATGTTCTTTACAAAAAGCATGCAGCTCTTCTTGTGTTAGACGTGGGTGATATTCGACTTGGTTAACCATTGGTTTAATCTCAGCGATTTCGAATACATCTTGTAGATGGTGAATATGGAAATTGCTGACGCCGATAGCACGAACGCGACCATCTTTATAAAGTTTTTCTAATGCTCTCCATGACTCAGTGTATTTTCCTTTTACAGGCCAGTGTACTAAATAAAGATCTAAATATTCTAAACCAAGTTTTTCTAATGTAGTTTCGAAAGCTTGTAATGTTGACTCATAACCTTGATCACTATTCCATACTTTTGATGTAATGAATAGTTCTTCGCGCGGAATACCAGATTCTCGAATTGCTTGTCCAACACCTTCTTCATTTTTATATATAGCCGCTGTATCAATGCTACGGTATCCGTTTTTGATAGCTGCTTTTACAGAATCAATAACTTCTGTACCATCTTCAACTTTAAAAACACCTAGACCAAACCAAGGCATCTTCACGTCGTTATGTAATGTTGTGTAATCTTGTAAACTTGTGATTGTCATATTATTTCCCCCTAGCTTTTTTATTTGTTGCTTCAATTGCTTGGTGAATGATCTTTGCGAAATTATGCTCATATAAAACATTTAAACCTTCTGCAGTTGAACCACCTGGCGTTGTCACTTGTTCCCGCAGCATGGCTGGATCTTGTTCTTGCTTGAGCATAGCAGCAGAACCAGCAATCATTTGAATGACAAGATGTTTTGCTGTTGCTTCATTAATCCCATAACTTTTTGTTGCTTCAATTAGACCTTCAGCAAAGTGGTACAGGAAGGCCGGTGCACTGCCGGTAACAGCAGTTAACCTATGAATTTCTTCTTCAGTGCAAAGTTGTGATGTACCAATGCCCTTTAAAAGAAGTTGCAGTGTTTCTTGCTGTTCTTCATTTACGGAATGCCCCATCGTATATAAGGAGATAGACTGTCCAATCGTCGCAGCTGTATTTGGCATAATCCAGGCAACTGGTGTACCTTGAGGAAGTTTTTCTTCTAAGTAAGATGGGCCAATTCCAGCAGCAACGGTTACTACAAACTGATGAGTTAGAAGAGGAGATAATTCCGCTAATAACTGTTCATGTGCAGCTGGTGGCATTGCTAAAACGATGGTATCCACAGCTTTGATATACTGTTTCCAATCATTTGTAGTCGATACGCCATATCGTTGCTCTAATTGTTTGAGCTTTTCTGTATCGCTTCGATTAGATACAATAATTTCTTCGATGTATTCTTTACTCGTCTTAAGTAGGCCAGTAAATATTGCTTCTGCCATACGTCCGGCACCAATAAATAAAATTCGATGTTTTTTTTGCATATCCTTTATTCCTTCCTATTCTCAGAGATATTATAAAAAACGATAACATTTGTGGGAGATTTTTGTAAAAAGAAAAGACTTGTATCTCATATGAATGAGCAGTAATATTCCTATTTATTAAAGTTTCACTCTATCAGGGAGATATGCGTCGGTTGAAGTAAAATGAAAAAACCTAGCATATAAGTCATATATCCAACTTACATGCTAGGTTTGTATTGTGTTTATGAATACATTATTTTTTTGTTAATCCTAGTAATACAGCACCGCCGATAATTAAGACACTACCAAGTGCAATAAACACCATTTGTCGTTTTGTTTTCTTCTCACCTAAGAAGACAATTGCACCAAATGTTGAGATAACGATTCCCGTTTGGGATAACGAGAAACTTGTTGCAACACCAACTTTTGGCTGAGAAAGGAATAAGAATAAGTTACCTGTACCCCATAATAAACCAGATAAGATATTGCGAATTGCATATTTATTGAAAGGTTTATGTTTTGCAGTTAAGAGTACGGCACCGGCAAACATACCAACAGCTTGTGGTAGGATAGCAGCCCAACCATCGATGTTATACCAACGAATAATGATTACATATACTAGATATCCAAATGTTGAGAGAATTAGTGTAAGGATACCTTTTTTAAATTGACCAGGTGGTTGCGCATTTTCTTTATCATCTAAAGAAGTGAAGACAACACCAACAACAATTAATAGAATTGCAATCGTTCCCAGAATAATTGTAGTTGTAGTTGTCCATTCATGGAATACAATTACCCCAAAGATAGAAGTAGCTACAAGTTGCATACCTGTTGAAATGGTAACAGTGGTTGAAACACCTAATGTTTCAACCGTTTTTAATTGGTTAACTTGTCCTAAAGCCCAGAATATACCTGAAATAAAACCTACGATTAAAACTGTTAAAGTAAGTGTTGGCTGTGTAAATGCAAACATAATTGATGCGAAGAATAGAGCACCGATTGTCATACCTACCGTTTGGCTATATGCACCACCGCCCATTTTTACGCTTACTAATAAGACGTTTCCCCACGCAATTGCAGGCAGAAGCGCTAATAAAATGTCCATTACAAGACTCCTTCCATTTTACTATATTAATATAACTAAAATTCGTTCTAACGATTGGTAATTCTCCACTTGAAAAGTAGAAGATTAACGATCGTTAAAACAGGATGAAGAATTTACGATATAAATGCGTTTTCATTTCTTCATTTTTTCAAACACTTTCATATAATAACAGGAAAATGCTCTTTTTAGAAAGTAAATTCAAATAGAATGTATATTGTTATAAATATAAAAATTTCGTCATTAATTGCAATAAAAAAAGATCTCAATTTGAGATCTTTTTAAGGGGGTGGGGAACTAAAATGATGCAGCTCTTTTTAGCTAATGGGAAGATGGGGACAATCTATTTCCCAAAAGTGTTACTTTATGTCTTCATTATATGAAATGTGACCAATAGTAACTATCGAATTAGCT
>NZ_JBALQK010000076.1:23509-30507 GCF_036965845.1 Bacillus sp. JJ1127
GAATGCACAATAAAAAAATGAGTGACATGCTAACTGTTATGATAACAAGTGTCCAAGCAAGCTGCATATTACTTGCATCAATTGCCATATAAATGGCCGTTGGAATCGTTTGTGTTTTTCCAGGAATGTTTCCAGCAAACATCAGCGTCGCACCAAACTCGCCAAGTGCTCGTACAAAGCTTAAGATCATACCGCTCAGTAGTGCCGGGAATGCAAGTGGTAGTGTGACGTGTAAAAAGACTTGATATTCACTTGCTCCAAGGTCACGAGCACCGTCTTCAATTTGTTCATTTGCAATCGAAAATCCTGTTTTGGCAGATTGATACATAAGTGGGAATGAAACAATTGTTGAAGCAATAACAGCAGCCCAAGATGTAAACATAATCGATTGCTGAAACAATGATTCAATCCATTTTCCAATCGGACTGTTATTCCCAAAAATAATAATGAGAAAGAAACCAATTACAGTTGGCGGGAGTACCATTGGCAATAAGAAAATGGTTTCTAATAGCACTTTGTAACGCCACGAGGAGCGTGCTAATACTCGTCCAATCACTGTGCCAAAAATCATAACAATGATGGTGGCGCATGCAGCTACTCGTAAAGAAAGAAAAACAGGTGACCAAAGTGTATCAAGTGCCATAATAGTTATGAAAGGATTGTAAATCCATATTTTTTAAAGATAGATTGTGCATCTTTTGACTGTAAATATTCATAGAATGAAGTCGCCTCTTCCTTATGTTTCGATTCTTTTATAACCCCTACTGGATAGTGGATAGGTTCATGAGAATTAGCTGGCGCCGCATCGACAATTTTCACTTTGTCTGAAATGAGAGCGTCTGTTTTGTATACAATACCAGCGTCTACATTACCTGTTTCTACATATGTTAACACTTGGCGAACATCTTTTGTAAATACAATTTTATTTTGAAGGTCATTCCAAAGATTTTCATGTGTAAGAGAAGCTTTTGCATATTTTCCTGCCGGTACAGATTCAGGTGTACCGATTGCTAATTTTTTCACTTTATCTTCTTTTAACTCTTGAAATGTTTTAAGAGAACTTTCTTTTGGAACAACTAAAACGAGCTCATTTCCAAGAAGGTTTTTACCTTCTTTTTCATTGATAATCCCTTTTTTTACAAGTGTTTGAAATGTATCTTCTGCTGCGGAAAAGAATAAATCAGCAGGAGCGCCCTGTTCAATTTGTTGCTGAAGTGCGCCAGAACCACCGAAGTTAAAGGAAAGTTTAATATTTGGTTCTTTCTTCTTATATTGTTTTTCGATTTCTTTAAAAGCATCCTGCAAACTAGCAGCTGCAGATATAGTAAGTTCAACTGTCTTTTCTTCTTTCGCGTTCGTTTTTTCTTTCTTTTCCCCATTTGTGCAGGCACTACTCAAAATGAGAAAGAAAGAAAGTATGAATGCCCCAATAAATCGTAATGTAAATTTGTTCATACATATAATCCCCTTTCTTTTTACCATATTAATTATAACTAATTATATTTAATTATAAATAGTTATAATTAAATATAATGTGAAATATATCACTGTTTGAAAAAATAGGAGAAATATTCTTTTCTTTGTTACAATGAAGGAAGAAAGTGAGGAATCGCCTATGGATTATCATTCCTACACAACGGAAGAAGTAGCGAAACGATTAAAGGTATCAAAGCTAACTGTGTACGACTTAATTAAAAAAGGAGAACTGCCTTCTTATAGGGTTGGTAGACAAATGCGCATTGATGCTGTGGATTTAGAACAATATATTAATCAAATGAAAATAGGAAAAGTACAAGTATCTCCTGTAAAGATGGAAGAGAAGAGTAGCGGAAATACATGCGTCATTAGTGGACAAGAACTAACGTTAGATATGCTAGCCAAACATATAGAAAACCGGCTGCCAAATTCTAATATATTAAGAGCACATCAAGGTAGTTTAACGAGTTTAGTAAAGATGTATCAAGGAGAAGGGAGCGTTGTTAGTTTACATTTATTTGATGGTGAAACTGGTACATATAATGTTCCGTACGTAAAGCGCATTTTAGTTGGACAACCATGTATCGTAATAAATTTACTAGCGAGAAACGTTGGGTTTTATGTGCAAAAAGGAAATCCAAAAGGAATACAGACATGGACTGACTTAGATAAGCCGTCTATTCAATTTGTAAATCGTGAAAAAGGATCAGGCATCCGAGTGTTAGTAGATGAGCAGGTACGCATTCAAAAGTTAGATAAAGCAAATATTAGTGGGTATGAATGGGAAGAATCTAATCATCTTGGTGTTGCTTCTCAAATTGCTAGCGGAAAGGCTGACGTTGGTGTAGGGGCAGAAAAGGTAGCGCACATTGTAAATGTAGATTTTATCCCGCTTATGAAAGAGCAATATGATTTGGTTATTTTAAAGAACAAAGAAAATGAACAGCTGATTGAAGGGGTAAAGGACATCTTGCAATCTAAAGATTTTCAAAATGAATTACGAGCAATCGGTGGGTACGATATAAGTAAAACAGGCCAAATTATATATGAAACGAATTAAAAAAGCTGCTTGTCCATAGGACGAACAGCCTTTTCTCTATATAAAGGGGTTCAGGGAAACAAAGTTTTTTAGACAAGGACTTGAGCAAGTGCGTAAATGAAAGCAGTAAGAAGAGCTGCGCCGCTTGCAAGTCCAATAAAGTCTAATTTGTTAAAAGTAATGTTGTTCATTCTAATCTCTCCTTATCGGTTTAAAGTAGTAGAAACAGCTTTTGCATCGATTAGGGCGGATAGCACCATGCCCATTATGCCTACAAATTTGTTTGTTTTCATTTTGTTCATCATGCGTATCCGCTCCTTTTCGAATGATTGTTGCCCTTGTTTCTGTCTTAATTATATGAAATCCTGGCAAGAGGAACTATCGAATTAGCTTACAGTAAAGTTACACTTTTGTAATAATTAATACTTAATTTTATTACCAACTACTAAAGGTTAGTGTTATAATTGCTGTATAGATAGGATTAAAATTCGGATGTTTAGAAAGGAACGAAACAAATGTATAAGCCAATTACATTTTTGTTGAAATATATATTTAAGACTGTTGGAAAAGTGGAGGTTCAGGGGAAAGAAAAATTACCTGAAGGAGGACCATATGTTGTTGCTTGTACGCACACAAGTTTTATGGATGTTTTAATGTTAGCGACAGGGATGTATCCAACGGAAATTCATTACATGGCGAAAAAGGAACTGTTTGAAGGGAAATTTACAAATTGGTTTTTTAAGAATGTAAATGCCTTTCCAGTAGATCGTGCAAATCCAGGACCAAGTACATTGAAAATCCCATCTCGTTTATTAAAAGAGGGTAAAGTAGTAGGGATTTTTCCAAGTGGAACGAGATCGACAGAGGATGCTTCTTTAAAAGCAGGAGCTGTTACGATTGCAATGCGCTCTAATGTTCCTTTGGTACCGGCAGCTTATATTGGGCCATCGAGTGTAAAAGAATTGATGAAAGGGAAAAGGGCGCAACTGATCTTTGGGAACCCAATTCAAGTAGGAGCAGGAGAAGCAGTAGATCGAAAAACTGCTATGAAAATGATGACGGATCAATTGAATACAACATTTGAAGAATTGAAAGAAATTTTGCAACAAAACAAAAAATAGGAAAAGACGACCGGGCATAGACGGTCGTCTTTTCTATTACTATTTATATAAAGGGGAAAGGGACACAAAATTATAGAAGCGTAGCAGCGTAAATAAAAGCAGTAAGAAGAAGCGAGCCGCTAGCTAATCCAATAAAGTCTAATTTGTTAAAAGTAATAGTGTTCATATTGAAATTCTCCTTACTTGTTTAATGAAGTAGCAACCGATTTTGCATCGATAAGAGCGGATAAAACCATACTCATTGTATTTATGAATTTGTTTGTTTTGATTTTGATGTTGTTCATCATGTGTATCCGCTCCTTTTCGAATGGTTGTTGTTACTTTCTGACTCAATTGTACGAAATATAGAGAGAAGTAACTATCGAATTAGCTTACAGGAAGATTACACTTTTGTAAGAAAGCGATAAAAAGATGTAAGGATGAGAATATTTTACACATGTTTATGAAATTCATTATGTTAAGGGAGGGAGTGAACAGATGGCTAGCTAATATTAAAGATCTTGCAAAGCTAGCTGGTGTTTCGGTTACGGCTATTTCACAGGTGTTGAATAATCATCCATATGTAAGTAAGGGGAAACGAGCAGTATAAAGTATAAAGAGGTTGGAGAAAACTTGAATAATTAACCAAACGTTTGTTTAAACATAATAATATAGCTGTCATAAGAAAAAGGGTACGATAAAAACCACTTCTATACCTCTAGGAGATAGTGATACAATGTCAAATGGGGGGAGGTACAAACTATGATTAATCAACGAATGAAAGAGATCGCATTAATTACAATTGGTTCCTTATTGTTTGCAATTGGTATTAACTACTTTGCAATTCCAAACCGTTTATCAGAGGGTGGAATAATTGGCCTAACGGTTGTTACGTATTATTTATTTGGATGGTCACCAGGGATTGTGAACTTTGCCTTGAATGCTGTTCTATTAGCTATTGGTTATAAATTCTTTGATAAAAAAACGATGGTTTACACAATTCTTGGGATTGTGGAAACATCTTTGTTTTTATATGCTACAGAACATATCGGACATCAAGTGAATGGCGATACACTATTAGCTGCTTTGTTTGCTGGTGTGTTTGTAGGTGTCGGATTAGGTTGTATGTTCCGAGCGGGGGGTACATCGGGAGGATCAGCAATTTTAGCACAATTAGCAAATCAATATTTAGGCTGGAGTGTTGGAAAAGGCGTTCTCATTATTGATATTGTTGTAATTGCTGGATCTGTGTTTATTATTGGACAAGAAAAAGCAATGTATACTCTTGTAGCGGTATTTATTGGGGCGAAAGTAATTGACTTCGTCGTAGAAGGAATGAATACGAAAATAGCGGTTACGATTATATCAAATCAACCAGATTTAATTCGTGAGACGATTACGAAGCATATGACGCGCGGTGTTACGATATTAGAAGGACGCGGCGGATATACTGGGAAAAATAAAGAAGTATTATATGTCGTTATTAATAAGCAAGAACTTGTGAAATTAAAACAAGTCATTAGCGAAGTAGATAAAAGTGCATTTGTTGTTATTCACGATGTACGAGATGTGCTTGGCGGCGGCTTTAAAGCAAGTTAAAAAGATGAGCGAGAGGATTCGTTCATCTTTTTTGCTTTAATATTTGAGGAAGGTTTGCTATTAATTTTTGTTTGATTCGTTTTGCAAAGGATGGGTTTTTACCGGAAGTTGATACACTTATAACATATTCATCATTCCGAATGATTGCTGGTGTATGGAAAGAGGATTCTGTTCCATCACTTACAATGTTAACCCATTGAAAATCATGTGCAGCCTGTTTGACCATCATATTTATATCATGGTGATTCGTGGCAGCATAGATAAGGTGAGCGTATTGAATATCTGCTTCTGCGAATATTTTTTTCTTCCATTCCCCTCTTAAATGTGAAATGTTTAACAAATTTTTATACTTGTATTATAAAAGTTTTGAAAAATAGGGGGTGTGATATTTATCACAGTTTTTTTAGGTTCACAAATTGTTAAAAATAATATAAAACCCCACTTAAATTCTTACAAAAATGTAAGGGGAATGTAAGGTGATCCGATGGCAGAATTGATTCTCTCTCTTTAAAATAAATTTATAGAAAACTACACATATTGTGTGGAGGAGGAATCTGCCTTGGGGTGGGAAATTTTGAAGAAAAGAATAATTTTTACGGTAATAGCGATGGTAGCTGTTGTTGTATTGTTGCTACCAACAAAGCTTGGACCAGTAATTGATAAATATAATCCGTTTTATAAAGCGAAAGAATACTATACGGTTGTGAATAGTATCGGCCAGCATATTGGAGATGGCCGGTATGAATATGAATTTGTTGCTTACGATGAAAAAGGAAGAGAACAAACTATAAAGAAAACAGTAAATCATATGTTGAAAAGAAATGAATCGTTGAAAGTTGTTGCAAAAGGACGTTATGCTGAGTCATTAGTAGAGATTGAGGCTCAAAATATTCCTGTGCAGGCGAGAAGTAAACTTTTGGAGATGAGGTAAAAGATCACTACATTTTGTAAAATGTAGTGATCTTTTCATGGATTGGCATTAGGCGTTTTACGGCAAGAGACATTGCTTAACAGGAAAACCCAACCGGGACAGGTTGGGTTTTCTTTATTATATAAAGGGGAAGGGGACACAATTTTATACGAGAATCATTGCAGCGGCATAAATGAAAGTTGTAAGAAGAGCTGCACCGCTAGCAAGTCCAAATACGTCTAATTTGTTAAAAGTGATGTTGTTCATATTTACTCTCTCCTTACTTATTTTATGAAGTAGTAACAATACTGTGTTTGTTGCTCTTTCTGACTTTATTGTACGAAATACTTGTGAAGGCAACTATCGAATTACATTACAGGAGGCTTACAGTTTTGTAATGTATGTGTAAGGTAATTCGATAGTTGTTATGTACGAACTTTACTACAATGTGAGTAGGAAGTTTGAAAATACAACTTTCTGTCTGAATGATGAATATTTGAAAACCAACTAACTATTGAATAGACCTCATCTCTATAGGAAATGAGGCTATTTTTTTAAACCTTACAACATTGTAAGGTTTACGTAAGTTAATTCGATGGCTCACTTGTCATATTTTTTGCATAATAGAAATAGAAAAGAAATTAGGGAGATATTAAGAAGGGAGAAGAATGGGATGCGTAAAGAAGAAGTAGTGAAGTTACCAATAAAAGATTTCTGTAGCTACTTTACTGTTGCCGTAGTATGTATTGGATTGTTTGATATGATAACAAATTTAATTGTTAAATAATATAGATGATAAAACAAGAAAGAGATTCTTTCTTGTTTTTTTATTGTCGCTAATCTGAGGTAGCGTATTAATATATATACATCAATT